>JBLNAN010000062.1:0-6169 GCA_050259355.1 Syntrophothermus sp.
GCGCTCCTCCGGGATACGTGGGCTATGAGGAAAGTGGCCAGCTGACGGAAGCTGTCCGGAGAAAACCATACTCGGTCGTTTTGCTTGACGAGATCGAGAAAGCTCATCCCGATATTTTCAACATCCTGCTTCAGGTGCTTGACGACGGCCGTTTGACCGATAACAAGGGCAGGACCGTCGACTTCAAAAACACCATTATCATCATGACCTCCAACATCGGGTCCCATATTATCCAGGAAAACATGGAAAAGGTGAATGACCGCAACCGTGCTGAACTGATTAACCAGACCAAAAACCAGGTGTACGATCTTCTAAAAAGGACCATTCGTCCGGAATTCCTCAACCGTATCGACGAGATCATCATGTTCAGCCCCCTGAACAGGGAAGAAATAAACCAGGTGGTTATGCTGCAGCTAAATCAGATTGAGAAAATGCTGGAAAAAACGGGAATTAAACTTTCAGCAACTCAAACTGCAGTGAACCTGATCGGATCAATAGGTTTTGATCCGCAGTTCGGGGCACGACCGATCAAACGGGTACTCCAGCGAAGCCTGCTGAATGAACTTTCAAAAATGATTCTGGAAGGAAAGGTCAATAAAGATTCCGAGATTATTGTCGACGCCGATAACGGACATCTGATCTTTTCCAATGCTAATGAAGCAGTTCACGCTTGAACAAAGGGCGGTCGGGGGCGGGTTTGGAACCCGCCCTTTCCTATTCTTTTTCCGGATTTTTTTCCCATTTCCCTATCAGTAGACCATTCTGGTAGGTTTCTTTTTTATCTATTTCTCCCTTCGGGTCGTAATAGAGCCATTCTCCGAACGCCTTTCCCTCCCTGAACTGTCCGGTATACAATATTTTTCCTGAAGAATAATAGGTTTTGATATCACCGTCTTTCTCATTGTTCCTGTACTTTCCGCGGACCTTAATTTTACCGTCTTCATAATATTGTTCCCATAATCCATCCTTCACACCTTTATGCCAGGTAATCAATTCAGAAACACCATCACCGGGATAGTAAGTTCTTGAAATCCCCTCTTTTTCACCATTGTTGTAAAATTCATCAGCCACCAGGGCTTCATCAATATCACTGTAGAACTTCCAGAGACTGTCTTTCTTTTCCTTGAAGAAATTCCCTTCAGACATCTTTTTACCATTCGGGAAAAAAGTCCGGGTATGGGTCCTTTGTCCATTGTCATAAAAAACCGATTGCGCTTTGATTTTTCCGTCAGGATAATAATACGTAAAAAGTCCGCCGGGTTTTCCGTTCACAAAATGACCCTCGTACAGTTTTTTGCCATTTTCATCCTTTTTTGTCCAGTATCCCTTGCGAAGTCCTTTGCTGTCCGTCTGATTAATGGTATCCTGCGCTTGCGACGAGAGAAAGGCGAAGGTGAATAATAAAATCAGGACTTTTTTCATCAGGATGAAAGTGAATTGATCTACTTTTGTCATTGCAAATTTATAAAAAACGAATCTTGAACAATTTTTCTTCCAGATTACTTGAAAATGCGGTGACAGAGTTATCCAGGTTGCCCGGTATTGGCCGGAAAACAGCCTTGCGACTGGCACTGTATCTTCTGAAACAGGACACTGAAACTGTGGAAAACTTCGGCAATGCCATCATAAAACTTCGGAAGGAAATCAATTATTGTAAAATTTGTCACAACATTTCTGATGCAGGAATATGTGACATCTGCAGTGATCCGAAACGTGATGCTTCTGTTGTTTGCGTGGTTGAAAATATCAGGGATGTCATGATTATTCAGAATACAGGTCAGATGAACGGGCTGTATCATGTTCTGGGCGGAATCATTTCCCCCATGGAAGGAATTGGACCTGATGATCTGGAAATCAACAGCCTTGTGGAGCGGATCAGCGGCGGAAATATCAAAGAAGTGGTTCTTGCCTTGCCAACCACCATCGAAGGAGACACCACCAATTTTTATATTTACCGGAAAATCAAAGATATGGGACCTGTTATCAGCACCATTGCAAGAGGTGTTTCGATAGGTGACGAACTTGAATATACCGACGAAGTTACCCTGGGAAGGTCTATCCTGAACAGAACACCCTATGAATCAACGTTGCACCGGTAATCAATCCTGAAACAACTGGAGTTGCCGCGGGGAAACCGGCACTGCTGGAACGGATGAAGAATAATTCTGCAGCAACGGTCTGATCGACATCTTGATCATTCTGACCGGCGTCACTCCCCTGCTGATACAATAATTTTCCAGCGAGCGTTTCTGGCGGGAAGTGACTTTTAAGGTAATCTTTTTGAATTTTACTTTTTTCTTCTTCGTTTTTTTCATTCCATGGGATTTTCCTTTAAAATCTCCTGAAAATCACTGATGATCTTCTTTGCCAGGTTATCAGCCTTGGCCAGAAGATCACTTTCGGCATAGATCCGCACAATGGGTTCAGTATTGGATTTCCTGAGATGAACCCATTCGGAATCGAAATGAATTTTGATCCCGTCAATGGTGATGATCGGCTGTTTCTCGTATTTTTTGACCAGCCTCCGGAGGATGGAATCAATGTCCATTTCTTTGCCGAACTCGATTTTATTTTTCGAGATGAAATACGAGGGATACAGATCCCGGATGGCCGAGCAGGTCTTGCCCGAAGTGGCCATATAGCTGAGAAACAGGGCTATACCAACCAGTGCATCCCGCCCGTAATGAAGTTCGGGATAAATGACCCCTCCATTACCCTCACCGCCTATTACGGCATTTTGGGCCTTCATCAGTTCCACCACGTTCACTTCCCCTACAGCAGAAGCAAAATATTTTCCACCCCATTTCTCGGTAATCACTTTTAATGCCTGGGTGGAGGACAAGTTTGAAACGGTGTTGCCGGGCGTATTCCGTAGGATATAGTCGGCGATGGCGACCAGGGTATATTCCTCGCCAAAAGTTTCACCCATTTCGTTAATGATGGCCAGGCGATCCACGTCGGGATCAACCACAAAACCCACATCCGAATTCGATTTACTAACATGTTCACAGATATCCCGCAGGTTTTCGGGCAAGGGCTCGGGGTTGTGCGCGAAGATACCGGTAGGTTCACAATTCACCTGTTCAATTTTGGAGACGCCAAGCGCTTTCAAAAGCCTGGGAATGGCAATTCCGCCCGTGGAATTTACTGCATCAATTGCAACAGTATATCTGGCGCGTTTTATAGCATCCACATCAACACCCGGAAGATTAAGGATCATATCGATATGAATGTCGATCATGTCTTCAACCTGATGATAGGAGCCTATGCTGGTAATATCGGCAAACGAAAAATCCATCGCCTCGGAAATAGCGAGAACTTCTTCGCCGTCGGAAGCAGAAAGAAACTCCCCCCTGCTGTTCAGGAGTTTGAGCGCATTCCACTGACGGGGGTTATGACTGGCGGTTATGATGATACCCCCGTGGGTCTTCAGGTGTGTAACTGCTATCTCAGCAGTCGGAGTAGTGGTAAGCCCGATATCAATCACGTTGGCTCCCATACCGGTAAGTGTGCCGGAAACGAGATCTGTCACCATTTTCCCGGAAATCCGTGCATCACGGCCCACGATGATATTAAGTTTGGAAACTTGCTCTTTGTTTCGTATAAAAGTAGCGTATGCAGCGGTAAAACGGACTACATCAAATGGTGTAAGACCTTCTCCGGGCTTGCCCCCGATGGTTCCCCTGATACCTGAGATCGACCTGATAAGCGTCATAAATGATATTTGAAACAAAAGTAATTTCTTTTTATTTATCTGGCAGGTCCTGTTGATAAAAAAGAAAATCTATTGGAAGAAAACCCGCCGGTCACGCCAAAAATTAGTATTTTTGCATTATTGAAGGTATAGCAACAGCGAAATAATGGAAGAACCTTTCGATAATTATCCCGATCCGGAAATACTCACCCTTACCAGGCGGTTTGAAAAAATGATGCTGAACGGGGAGCATTACTTTTTTGATGTTGATGAGTACGAGGAAATTATTGACTTTTATTTATTCAAAAACGACAATAAAAAAGCCAATTCCTGTATTCATTTCGCGCTGGAACAACATCCGGGTAATGTGAATTTGCTGCTCAGAAAGGCACAAATGCTGATTTCCCGCGACAAAACTGAAAATGCTCTTCAAATTCTGAATGATCTCGACAAGTATGATTCCACGGATCACGAGGTTCACCTGATGAAGGGAAATCTTTACAGCCAGCTCGACAAACCTGAAAAAGCCATCGAGGAATACCTGCTGGCTTCCAGAATGGAACCGGAAGACCTTGATGAAATTTATTCCAATATCTCTTTTGAATACGAGAATATCGGCAAGTACGAAAAAGCCATTGATTACCTGATTCTCGCGCTGGAAAACAATCCTTCCAATGAAGGAGCGCTGTATGAAATATCCTTCTGTTTTGAAATTTCACAGCAAACCGAGCGCGCAGTAAGATTCCTGGAAAAATACCTGGATAACAGTCCTTTCTCAAAGGCCGCCTGGTTCAACCTCGGAATCGCCTACAGCAATCTCGAATTGTATGAAAAGGCTATTGAAGCATATGATTATGCGATTGCCATTGATGAAACATTCGCATCAGCTTATTTTAACAAGGCGAATTGTTATGCCAATCTGAATGAATATAAAAAAGCCATCGAAACCTATCTCGAAACGGCATTTTACGAAGATCCGGAACCGCTTACCTATTATTATATAGCTGAATGTTTTGAAAAGATGGAAGATTATAACGCTGCCATCACGTATTACAAAAAAGCTATTTCACTGGATCCTGATTTTGCAGATGCCTGGCTGGGTATCGGTATGGCACACGATGCCCTGGTTCAATACCAGCTGGCACTTACCTATATAGAAAAAGCTATCGCCATCTCTCCCACCATTCCCGATTACTGGTTTATCCAGGGGGATATTCAAATCAAATTCAACAGGATTAATGACGGAATCAAATCCTACCTGAAAGTGATTGAAATGGAGCCTGAAAATTCCGAGATCTGGCTGGAACTCTCCATCGTGTATTCTGATCTGGAAGATTATGATAAAGCAGAAAGTACTTTGCGGGAGGGAATAAAATGGCATGAGTCAAATCCTGATTTTTATTTCAGCATCGCCTTTTACCTTCTGAAACTGGGAAAAACCAGGCAGGCCTACGAAAAGCTCGATAAAGCAATGAGCCTTGATCCCGAAGGATACCAGCGGATGTTTGATCTTTTTCCGGAGATGAAAGACAATGCCAATGTCAATGGCATTATAGAGACTTATAAACAAAGGAAATAATCTGCCGATGCACCATCCGCTCCTCTCCTTTCTTCCTGAAAGACCGCAGAAACCGCGTGAGACCGGCCTTACCATGATGATGGACAAGGGACTGAGTCTGCGCGAGGCTGAAGATTTCGTTTCTGTTGCCGGCCATCTCACCGATTACATAAAACTTGGATTCGGCACCTCGGTCATGACGCCCTGTGCCGCTGAAAAAGTGAAGATTTACCGCGCTGCAGACATCAAGGTCTATGTAGGCGGAACACTGTTCGAAGCCTTTATCATCCGCGGAAAGTTAGACGAATACCGGAAGTACATTGATTCACTCGGTATCAACGCGGTAGAAATATCCGACGGATCCATGCTGATGGATCATGATCTGAAATGTGAGTATATCCACAAACTTTCGAAGGATTACACCGTGCTTTCGGAGGTTGGCTGCAAAGATGCCGGTATTCAGTTTACACCAGCCCAGTGGACCGGCATGATGAAAAAGGAATTAATGGCAGGATCGGTAAAGGTTATTGCCGAGGCCCGTGAAAGCGGCAACGTCGGTATCTATAAATCCAACGGGGAAGCTGAACTTTCATTGATCTGCGAAATCCTCGAAGGAGTAAGCGAACAGGATATTATCTGGGAAGCACCAGCGAAATCCCAGCAAGTCTGGTTCATCCGGAAATTCGGTGCAAACGTGAATCTCGGAAATATCGCTCCAAACGAGGTAATTCCACTTGAAACGCTCAGACTCGGATTACGCGGAGATACGTTCTTCCGTTTCCTGCCGGAATCCTACCTGGATCAAAAACCACGTTAGTGATCGTCTTCGGCCTGACCGGTTATCCCCTTTCTCATTCTTTTTCAGAAAAATATTTCACTGAAAAATTCAAACGCGAAAATATCCACGACCGCGAATA
>JBLNAN010000063.1:0-11194 GCA_050259355.1 Syntrophothermus sp.
GTTGAACAGACAGAAGAATTTAAAATAAAGCAGGCAACTGCTATTCACGATCATGCTGTAAAATCAGATATCATCATCTGTACTGCCCAGATTCCGGGAAGAAAGGCACCGGTATTGATTAAAAAAGATACGGTGATGGCCATGAAGCCCGGTTCCATTATCCTGGATCTGGCGGCTTCGACGGGTGGGAATTGTGAACTCACGCAGAATGACAGCAAGATCATCGTAAACGATGTGACCATCCTGGGAAATTCGCGGCTTGCAACGGACATGCCTTCAGATGCCAGCAAGATGTACGGAAAGAATGTCGTTAATTTCCTGAAACTCATGATTACCCCGGAAGGCAATATGAATCTGAACTGGAATGACGATCTTATCCTGGGAACCTGTGTGACAAGAGATAAACAGGTGGTTCATGAAAAAGTCAAAGCTATCCACAATTTATAAACTCATGTAATATGAATGATGTTCTGGAATTCCTTTTTCAGCACAGGGAGGCGATTTTTGTAATTATCCTCTCCATTTTCCTGGGTATCGAGGTCATTTCCCATGTACCCTCGGTGCTTCACACTCCCCTGATGTCAGGGGCGAACGCAATTCATGGCGTGGTCATTATCGGGGCAATCATCGTGATGGGACATGCCGAGAATACGCTTGCGCTGGTATTTGGCTTCTTAGCCGTAATACTGGGTACGCTCAACGTGGTCGGGGGTTTCGTGGTGACCGACCGTATGCTGGAAATGTTTAAGAAAAAGAAAAAATAAGGATCATGGAAATCTATACACCAACCATCAGTATTCTGGAAGTATCATATGTTCTGGCTTCCGTGCTCTTCATCCTTGGCCTTAAAAGACTGAGTCATCCCGAAACTGCCAGGAACGGGAACCTTTGGGCGGCAGCCGGCATGACGATGGCCATTCTGACGACCATTCTTTTCCATAAAAAAAACGGTGAAAACATCGGCAATATCCCGCTCATTATTGTCGCCCTGGTGATCGGATCCGTCGCGGGCTGGATGGCAGCAAGAAAAGTCAAGATGACTGCTATGCCGCAAATGGTTTCCTTATTCAACGGGATGGGAGGAGCCTGTGCCGCATTGATCTCCATGATGGAGTTTCCGCATATGCAAACGCGTCTGGCCATCATGAATAATCCCAACATGTTCAATGGCGAAGCCCTGGCAATTCTGCTTGGACTGATGATTGGCGGTGTATCCTTCGCGGGCAGTATGATTGCCTTTGGCAAGCTGGATGAAAAGATCGGTGACATAAAAAGTCCTGTTCTGCGGTACATCAACCTGGTTTTTCTTGTTTTGTTACTGGCAATGGTGGTATATATCATGACGTTGCAACCTGTGGATGGCAGGAATGGCGTTATCTATATTTTAGCCATTCTGGCATTATTCTATGGAGTAACTTTCGTGATGCCAATCGGCGGGGCAGATATGCCGGTGGTTATTTCGCTGCTCAATTCCTTTACCGGCGTGGCAGCTGCCATGGGGGGCTTTTTATACAATAACCAGGCAATGCTCACGGGCGGAATCCTGGTAGGGTCATCAGGTACGATCCTCACCATCCTGATGTGCAGGGCGATGAACAGGTCCTTGCTGAATGTCATTATCGGTGCATTTGGAGGCAGCAGCGCTGCCGCCGGGCAGACCGGGGACACTTCTGTAAAGGAAATTTCACTAAGCGATGCAGCCATACTTCTGAGCTATTCACAAAAAGTTTTTATTGTTCCGGGTTATGGACTGGCGGTCGCACAGGCTCAGCACCTTTGTCACGAACTTGACGACCTTCTTACCCAGAAGGGCGTGATTGTTAAATATGGCATTCATCCGGTTGCCGGACGTATGCCGGGTCACATGAATGTTCTGCTGGCTGAGGCTGATGTTCCTTACGAGAAGCTTCTGGAAATGGAAGATGCCAACAATGAAATGGGGAGTACCGACGTGGTGATCGTGGTAGGTGCAAATGATGTAGTAAACCCTGCTGCCGAAGATGATCCCTCCAGTCCGATTGCCGGAATGCCGGTTATTCAGGTGTGGAATGCAAAAAATGTAATCGTGATGAAACGTTCCATGGCCAAGGGTTATGCAGCCATTGAGAATAAACTGTTTTATCATCCCAAAACAAGGATGCTGTTCGGAGATGCAAAGGCAACCCTGCAGAAGCTGATTGCGGAGATAAAGAATTTGTAGGTATTGGTTAATCAATAAAAAAAGAGGTTGATGAGCATCAACCTCTTTTTTTATCAGTAGCAGAATTGCTTACTTTTTCTTTCCACCTTTTTTGCCTTTTGCTGCCTTGTCAATTGAATCCTGACGAAGTGAATCAGCTTTCTTCTGTTCAGCAATCTTTGCAATAGAATCCAGTTCCTGCTGTTTCTTCTCTTCAACCAGACGGGTTGAATCAGCTATCCTAGCGGAATCAGCAAGTCTCTGTTTTTCTTTTTCTTCAGCACTCGGACCGCAGCTGTACATGAAAGCTACTGCGCCCATAAGTAATAATGTTGCGAGTTTTTTCATTGGTTTATTGATTTTTTAAAATTCGAAGACAAAGGTATATCAATTCACCTATACGATGCAAGTATTAGGACCACTTTTTTTTAACATTTTTTAACAAATAGTGTTAATAACCTGATTATCAGTATAATAAATTTTAACTTTTTTTAAGATTTGACGTTTAGCACCACTAACAGTTTCTATTTCATTCATACATTTGCAATAAACAATAAGATGATAATACCGCTGGCAGAACAGCTCCGGCCCCATTCGCTGGATGAATATATCGGACAGGAACACCTGGTTGGTGAAGGTGCCATTTTATACAATGCCATTACCTCCGGAAAAGTTCCTTCCATGATTCTGTGGGGTCCTCCCGGCGTGGGAAAAACCACCCTGGCTTATATCATCTCCCAGCAACTGAAACGTCCTTTTTTCACTTTAAGCGCTGTTAGCTCCGGTGTTAAAGAGGTCAGGGAAGTCATCGCTAAAGCCAAAGAATCGGAAGACAGTCCTTTCCTGTTCATAGATGAAATCCACAGGTTCAGCAAGTCACAGCAGGATGCATTGTTGGGGGCTGTCGAAAAGGGCATTGTGACATTTATCGGTGCAACAACGGAAAACCCGTCGTTTGAAGTCATCTCCCCGCTACTCTCCCGTTGCCAGGTTTACATTCTCAAGCCACTGGAGGAAGCCGACCTTCTGAAAATACTTGACCTTGGCAAACGAAATCTGGAAGAAAACCTTGATCTTACAATCAACCTTGCTGAAACTGATGCCATTCTCCGGATTTCTGGAGGTGATGGCAGGAAACTGCTGAACGCTCTGGAACTCATTGTATCCATTGAGAGTAAAAAGAACAGGGAAGTTACCATCACCAATAAAAACACGGTTTCCCTGATCCAGCAGAATCTATCGATGTACGACAAATCAGGCGAGATGCATTACGACATCATCTCAGCCTTCATCAAATCCATGCGGGGAAGTGATCCCAATGCGGCCGTATACTGGCTGGCGAGAATGATGGAAGCAGGTGAGGATCCCCTCTTCATTGCCCGCCGGATGCTGATTCTTGCTTCCGAAGATATTGGCAATGCCAACCCCAACGCGCTACTGCTTGCCAATTCGTGTTTCCAGGCCTGCAATGTTATCGGTTACCCCGAATGTGACCTTATCCTTTCACAAACCGCCATTTATCTCGCGTGTTCTGTCAAGAGCAATGCCTCCTACCAGGCCATCAGGGCAGCCCAGGGGATGGTCAGGGAAAAAGGTGACCTGCCGGTCCCCCTGCACATCCGCAACGCTCCCACCAAACTGATGAAAAACATTGGCTATGGCAAGGAATACAAGTATGCCCACTCCTATGAAGGAAATTTCGTGGAACAGGAATTCCTACCGGATAAGATCTCGGGAGCAAAATTTTATGATCCGCAGAACAATTCACGGGAAAAAGATCTCAGGGCATGGCTGAAATCGCTGTGGAAGGGGAAGTACGGGTATTAAACTTGTGAACTCGAATATGGTCAGTTGGAAATTGCTTTTCTGATTTTAATCAGCTTTTCCAGAAGATCTTCCAGCAGATCCAGTTTCAGCATATTGGCTCCGTCAGAAAGTGCTTTGGAAGGATCGGGATGGGTTTCGATAAAAATACCATCGGCACCCGCGGCAATGCCAGCCCTGGCGATGGTACCAATCAGTTCCGGCTGACCACCGGTCACGCCTGACATCTGGTTTGGCTGTTGCAGTGAATGGGTAACATCCAGAATAACAGGTACGCTGAACTGCTGCATCAGCGGGATGTTACGGTAATCCACCACCAGATCGTTATAGCCAAAAGTCGTTCCCCTTTCGGTAAGCATCACATTCCGGTTTCCGGTTGCAATTATTTTTTCAACTGCAAACTTCATCGACAGTGGTGAAGAAAACTGCCCTTTCTTTATATTCACGGCCTTCCCGGTTTCCCCCGCCGCCGTAAGCAATTCCGTTTGTCTGCACAGAAACGCAGGGATCTGCAGAACATCTACATACCGTGCGGCACGACGGGCTTCCTCCTCCGTGTGAATATCGGTAATGACCGGGATATTCAGTTTTTCGCCAACATTGTGGATAATCTCCATGGCATTCACATCCCCGATTCCGGTAAATGAATCCAGTCTTGAACGGTTCGCTTTTTTATAAGATGCCTTGAATATAAACGGTATGCCGAGTCGGGTCGTGATTTTATGGATCTTTTCAGCGATCTCCAGCGGCATGGTTTCATTTTCAACCACGCAGGGTCCGGCAATCAGAAAAAAGGTGGATGGATCGAATGAAAATTTCGGAATCTGAATCATGATGAGAATGATGTATTAAAAATTACAGGTCAATGCTCTTGATAGCGCCGGTTTCTTTATAGAATCCAACTTTCCATTTGCTGACGGGAATTGAGGAGACGACGCCCAGCTGACTGATCAGGCACTGGGTTTCTTTCTGAAGATCTTCATCAGCCTTTACGGTTACCCTTGCCAACTCGGGAATCCTGTAGTAGAAACCGCTGGATTTCTTCTTTTCTTCAGATCTTTTAAGAAATGATGAAACGGAACCGGTTGTCCCGGAGCGCTGGACTTTTATGGTCACTACCTTCCCTCCTGCTTCATCCAGATCAATCAGACCTTTTGTTTTATGAATTTTGAAGATGGGCAGCTCCGTGTTGACCTGGTTGGGGTTAGGTGTATACACAAAGGTATAGGTGATGGTCTTGTGTACACTGATGCCGGTAAAGAGTTTCATATATTCTTTTTCCATCTGTTTCAGCTGGGCATCCATGTATTCCAGGGTTTCTTTGTTGTAATTCACTTCCTGGAAACCGCTGATCAGCTGGAAACGGTTATCCTTGATCTTTGTAATAAAATCGGCAGCTTCCTTGGCTTTTTGCTCGGGGGATTTTTCCACCACGGTACGTTTCAGATACGTTCTTTCAACCGTCATCGTGTCGATGTTCATCTTCTTCACGATGGTATCCACCTTCTCAAAAAAACTCACGTCAGCTGAATATTTGAAAATCTCCGGAAAAACATCCTGTTCGGTGATCCTGGCCTGGTTTTCCTGAATTTTCACTTCTCTCACCACCGTATCCACCTCGGTGTCAACAGATCCGATGATCAAACCTGATTCAGTAAAAGCAAGGAGATTCTCTGTTTCGTTTTTGGAAATTTTATCTCCCAGTTCAACAAAATAATACTGATCGGGGTCAGGCTGGGGCGAAGTGTTCACCTTCATATCAGTGATCTTGTATTCAGCTGAATTAGCGGTTACCACGTTTTTCAATCCCAGGAATTTCATGGCATAATCAGCATAAGGTCCTTTATAATTTTCAGCCTTATCAATGGTAACCTCGATCCGGATGGTCGTCCTGGGAAGAGAATAAAAAATTCCCTCCTTACCCGTGGGGATAGTTGCGTTATCAACATGAATCACATTGATCTGGGCGAAAACAGACATGCCGCCGGCTAACAGCATGAATAAGAATAAAATCCTGCGCATCTTATAATTTGATTTGGTTAGTTATTACCTGATAAACAGCAATTCCCTGTATTTTGGCAAGGGCCATAATTCATCATCAACAAGCAGTTCAAGCTTATCGCAATGATACCTTATCTTTTCAAAAAAGGGTTTTACATTCTGACAATATGAATGTGCCTTGTCCTCCTGATCCTCTATCTTGTTGGCTTTTTTACGTTCTCCTATCATCTCTATCACGAAAGATTTGATGGCAGAAACATGTTCTGAAATCTCCTTTATCGTGTCCATTTGATTTTGCGACAATTTCCCGTAGGTCTGCAGATCGAGAACCTGTTTCAGTCCCTTCACATTTTCAATTAGCGTGTTCTGATAACGGATGGCGATAGGGATGATGTGGTTGGTAGCAAGATCACCCAAAACCCTCGCCTCGATCTGAAGCTTTTTCGTGTAATGCTCAAGGCGGATGTCATACCGGGCGATGATTTCTCTTTCCGTCAGCACCCTGTGAGTTTCGAACAACTGGATGGATTTTGTACTTACCATCGCCTTCAGAGCTTCGGGAGTTGTTTTAAAATTGGATAATCCCCGCTTTTCAGCTTCGCTCACCCATTCCTCGGAATAATTGTTTCCTTCAAATAAAATTCTTCCTGATTCCCTGATGTACTTCCTTAAGATTTCGAAGATAGCTTCATCTTTTCCAGAACCTTTTTCAATGAGATGATCCACATCTTTTTTGAACCGGGCGAGCTGATCAGCAACGATCAGGTTAAGCGCGATCATGGGTGGAGCGCAGGTTTGCGATGATCCCACGGCACGGAATTCAAATTTATTTCCCGTGAAGGCAAAGGGTGAAGTTCTGTTGCGATCGGTATTATCCAGCAATATCTCCGGAATTTTTGGTAAATTCTTCAGGAGATCGGCTTCTTTTCCTGATGCAGGCTTCAGCTTTTTCTTTTTCTCGATCAGGTCCAGAATCTCGGTAAGCTGGGTACCGATGAATACCGAAAAAATGGCGGGGGGCGCCTCGTTTCCTCCCAGCCGGTGGTCGTTACCGGCGGATGCTATCAAAGACCTCAGCAAATCTCCATGTTCATTGACGGCCTTGATGATATTGACCAGAAAGGTAAGGAACCGGATGTTCGACTGCGGCGTTTTACCGGGTGACAAAAGGTTTTCCTTATTATTTGTGGCCAGCGACCAGTTGTTGTGCTTTCCTGATCCGTTTACGCCACTGTATGGCTTCTCGTGCAGGAGAACGGTGAAATTGTGTTTTTTCGCGGTCTTCTCCATGATGTGCATCAGGAGCTGATTATGATCCACGGAAAGATTGACTTCTTCAAAAACGGGTGCACACTCGTACTGATTGGGAGCCACCTCGTTGTGACGGGTTTTTACAGGGATGCCCAAACGATGAGCTTCAAGCTCAAACTCCTGCATGAAGGCGATCACTCGCTGCGGGATGGTACCGAAATAATGATCTTCCAGCTGCTGATCCTTGGCCGAGGCATGTCCAAAGAGCGTTCTGCCGGTAAGCACCAGGTCGGGACGGGCCATGTACAGGGCGGTATCCACGAGAAAGTATTCCTGCTCCCAGCCCAGGGTGGCATTGACTTTCGTAACATCATCAGAAAAATAACGGCTTACTTCCACGGCTGCCTTGTCGATGGCATACAATGCTTTCAGCAGCGGGGTTTTATAATCCAGCGCTTCGCCGGTATACGATACGAAAACGGACGGGATACAAAGCGTGTGATCCATGATGAATGCAGGAGAAGTAGGATCCCAGGCGGTGTATCCCCGGGCTTCAAAAGTACTTCGGATTCCCCCGCTTGGAAAACTGGAAGCATCCGGTTCCTGCTGGGTAAGTTCACTACCACGGAAGTTTTCAATTCCCTTGCCCCCTTCGATGGGATCAACAAAGGCATCGTGCTTTTCAGCCGTGGAGCCGGTAAGGGGTAAAAACCAATGCGTATAATGGGTCGCGCCTTTGGCGATGGCCCAGGCTTTGAGTCCCGCGGCTACCTGGTCGGCAATCCTGCGGTCAATCCTGACCCCCGTCTCTATGGAACTGATTACCTGGCTGTAAGCCTCTTCTGTGAGGTATTCCCGCATCGCGGGCTTATTGAAAGTGAGTTCACCAAAATATCCGGAGGCTTTGTCATGAGGATAAGATACTTCCCTCGACTGCCTGTTCATCGCTGATTCCAGCGCCCTGAAACGTATGTTTTCCATAAGATTCCTTTTTCTACCTGTTCCTGATGAATAGCAAACCTGCAAATGTAATCATTCCATTCAGAATTAACAGCTCAAAACCAAACTGATAGTGAAGCCAGCGGGCAGTAAAAAGAGAGATGATATAGCAAAGAACTGGTGACAAAATCACGATATAAGGAACAAATTTATCCCTGATCCTGAACTTTGTAAAAAGTCCGAACGAATACAGTCCGAGCAAAGGTCCATAGGTATATCCGGCAATGGTAAAGAGCTTATCAATAACGGCGGTATCATTAATGGCCCTGAAAATGATGATCACAAGTAACAGTACAAATGCGAAGGCGGCATGCACCCTGTACCTGATTTTAGTCTTTTGTTTTTCATCCATGTCCTCTTTTTTCCCTAATCCAAGAAAATCGATGCTGAATGAAGTAGTGAGCGAGGTGAGTGCACCGTCGGCACTGGGATAAGCAGCGGAAATCAGACCTATTATGAAAATCAAACCAGCCACTGGACCAAGATACTGAATGGCCACGGTGGGAAAAAAATCATCACTCCGGGCAGGTACGGAAATTCCTTTGGCAGAGGCATATATGTACAACAATGCACCCAGGAAAAGAAAAATAATATTGACCACCAGCATGATGAAACTGAAAGTAAACATGTTTTTCTGGGCATCTTTCAACGACCGGCAGGAAAGGTTCTTCTGCATCATTTCCTGGTCAAGACCGGTCATGACAATGGCAATAAAAGCCCCGCTGATCAGGTCCTTAAGGAAATAATGCCTTTGCCCCCAATCTGTTATGAACATCTGTGTATAACTACTGTGAACAACACCGGATACCACCGCTGTGAACGATCCTCCCAGGTCGTTTATAATAAAAAGAATAGAGGAGATCAAGGCAAGCAACATGAAGGTTGTTTGAACGGTATCGGTCCAGATAATGGTTTTGATTCCCCCCTTGTACGTGTAGAGCAGCACCAGGAGGATAAAGACCAGAACTGTCACGCCAAAGGGAATGTGCCAGGCATCGAAAACAAAAATCTGCAGGACATTCACCACCAAAAACATACGTAATGAAGCGCCAAGCACCCTGGAAAGGATGAAATAGAACGCTCCTGATTTGTAGGACCAGAATCCGAAACGGGTTTCCAGGTAGGAATAGATAGAGGTAAGATTCATCCTGTAATACAACGGCATCAGGATAGTGGCGATTACATAATAGCCGAAAAGATAGCCTATCACGACCATCAGGTAGGAGAAATGGGTAGTTCCGACATACCCGGGAACAGACATGAAGGTCACCCCCGACATGGAGGCCCCGATCATCCCGTAGGCTACCACAAACCAGGGGGAAGCCTTATTGCCGATGAAAAATGCCCGGTTTCCCGCCCTCCTGGCAGTTAGCCACGTGATATAAAACAGCAGTGCCGTGTAAACAACGAAAACAATAAAAATTGATCCGGGATTCATCAGGAAATTTATTTCAATGCTGCCGCCAATGCAGGCAGATCGGGTAAAACAAAATCAATGACCCGCGGCATTTGCCTTGCCTTGCGGAGGTCGTCACACAAAAAAACCGTCTTCATTCCCAGACGCTTTCCAAAAATCATATCACTAACCGAATCGCCTGCCATCAATGATTTCCGGAAACTGATATCAGGAAACTCTCTTCTGGCCCTGAGTCCCATACCCACGGCCGGTTTCCGGAGAAATGAGCCGGTTGCGGCAAGATCCGGACAATGATAGATTCCGTCAATTCTTCCGCCGGCTTTACGGATCGCTCCGGTCATCGCTTCATGCACGGCTTTCAGGTCCTCCTTTGTCATCAGTCCTTTTCCAATTCCCTGCTGATTGCTCACGATGAGGATATGGTTAAAAATCATTGACAGGTCCCGGATGGCTTCCGGAACTCCCGGAAGAAACTCAAAATCCTCCCATTTTTTCACGTAATCATCAACGATACGCCGGTTGATGACCCCGTCACGATCGAGGAATAGTGTCCAGGTTTTATCAATCATCAAATCTTTTAAACTCATTCTGTGCTTTCATGTAGTCTTCAGGAATTCCGATATCCATGAAAAAACCACGAAACGGATACCCGTAGATCTTGTCAGTAAGGAAATTTTTCTCAAAACAATCTTTCTCGATAGAAAATTTTTCAGGAAAACCGGCAAGGTAGCTTTTATTTAAAAGATAAATGCCACCATTTATCAGTCCTTGTCCTGTATCAGAACCTTTTTCCAGAAAACCAGTAATCCTTTTCTCTTCATCAATCACCACCGAGCCATAACGCCCGGTTTCATCCATATAACGCAGTGCCAGGGTCACATCCGCCTGTTTGAAAATATGGGACTGAAAAAGGATGGAAAGATCAATTCTGAACATGCTGTCGCCATTCAACACGTAAGCCCTTTCGCCCTGAACCATCTGAAAAGCATTCCTGATACCGCCACCGGTTCCCAGTGGTTCGTTCTCGGTAGCATACACCAGTTCCAGATTTTTGTAATGGTCTTTGAAATGATCCATGATCAGGTCTTTCATATACCCTACCGAAAGAATCACCCGGGTGACACCTTGTCCGGTAAGATATTGAAAGAGATATTCCAGAAATGGTCTTCCGTTTACATCCGCCATAGATTTGGGCTTGTCACTGACCACTCTTTGCAACCGGGAACCAAAACCTCCGGCAAGAACAATTGCTTCCAAAATTAAAGTTTAGGGAATAATTCAGATTCTACTATTTCACAGATGATATGCCCGATCATGATGTGTGACTCCTGTATCCTGGGAGTGTCGGCTGAAGGAACATTGAGCAGCACGTCGCAAACATTGGCCATTTCGCCACCCGTCTGACCGGTCATGCCAATCACCTTCATTCCTTTTTCTTTTGCGACCTGGATCGCCCGAAGGATATTTTTTGAATTTCCGGATGTAGAAATGGCCACCAGGATATCTCCTTCATTTCCCATTCC
>JBLNAN010000064.1:0-4832 GCA_050259355.1 Syntrophothermus sp.
GAACGAACATTGGCCTGGGCGGTTTCATAATCCGATAATGACTGGTCATATTCCTGCTGGGCAATCACCTTTTGCTGAAACAGTTCCTTGTTTCTGTCAAAATTCCTTTTAGTAAGATTCATCTGAACCTGGTTGCGGTACAATGCAGAGGCAGCATCTTCCACGGCCGCCGCGAGATAGGTCGTGTCGAGCAGCGCTACCACCTGTCCTTTTCTCACCACCGAATTGAAATCAACGAAAATTTTCGAAATGATCCCGGAAACCTGCGTACCCACCTGCACCGTGGTATCCGCATTCAGGGTGCCCGTGGCAGTTACGGTGATCTTCACATCACCTTTTTCAATGGTGGCGGTTTTAAAAGAAATGGCGGTTTCTTTCTTTTTCCCGAAAATCAGCCATGCCCCAACTGCAGCGGCAATGATGACGACAACGAGAATAATAATATGTTTTCTTTTCATGATGAACGGTTTTCAGTAGTCGTTTTAGAAAGTAATGGGTTTGCCCTGGTAAAAATCAAGCATTTTCATTTTGAAAAAATAATCGTACCGGGCCTGGATCAGATTGGACTGTGCCTGGAAAAAATTATTTTTCTCTATCAGGAAATCCACGGCGGTTGACATGCCCAGGTTGTATTTTGTTTCAAGGTTACGGTAGGATGTCTGTGAATTGGCAATCTGTTCCTTTGCCGCCTCGTATTTTTTATAGGCCGAAACCAGGTCAGTATAATTCTGTTCAACGGTCTTGCGCAGCTGGTTTTTTACGTTCTGCTCATCCAGCCGGGTGCTTACAGCATTGATCCGGGCTCTTTCAATATTGCTCTGGATCTGCCGGTTGGAATAGATCGGGATGGAAAGATTCAGTCCGACCGATTGTCCAAGGTTATCCCACATCTGGTTGAAAAAATGATAACCCTGAGGATTGACCTCTGATTCTTTGACCCGGCTGGAGGCATAGCTTGAGCTCAGGCTTGCAGAAAGATTCAGCTTTGGCCAGCGTGCTCCTTCTGAAATTTTGATGGCGGTTTCCGCGCTGCTGGTACGAAGTCCGGCACCCGCTATCTGAGGTTGTACCTCGAGTGATTTTTTGTAAACTTCCTCATTTGTCTGCAACTGCAACATTGATGGTTCCTGCAGCAAAGGCTTCACGATGTTGAAACTGTCTGCCAGCGGCAGATCCATGAACTGCATGAGGTTGAGTTTCGCGATCTGCAGCTGGTTCTCCGCGTTTACCACTGCCAGCTTGTCGGATGCCAGCTGGGCCCTGATCTGCAGAAGATTGGTTTCAGCCAGCCGGCCGGCATTGACCAATTTGGCTGTCCGGTCTTCCTGCTGTGAGGTCACATCCGCCTGGTTCTTTGCTGCATCGACAATCTCGTAGCTGAAGAGCACCTGCAGGTATGCCGCGGTAACGTTGATGGTGATATCATTGATGACTTTCTCGATATCTTTTTTTCCTGCCTCGAGGTCAATTTCGCTTTGCCGGATGCTGTTACGGATCTGCAGACCATTGAAAAGATTCAAACCTGTATTTACATTCGCACTGGTGGAATTGAAAGCCTGCGTTACGAATTTGTTGGAAGTGAGATCAATGTTTTTTCCAAGGTTCAGTCCTTCATTCACATTGGCACTCAGATTCGGATAGCGGGTAGCCTTGTCCTGTTCCAGGTTTACCTTGTTTATCTGGTTGGTGAGGCGGGCCTGGTTGATCGAGATGTTGCGCCGCAGTGCAGTATCGAGACATTGGCTGAAAGTCCATGTCTCCTGGGCACTGGCAAAAAGCGCGGGAAACAGCAGCAAGGGTAGCAGCAGGAGTCTTTTTTTCATGATTAGTCGGCTGTTTTGTTCTTGTTAACGATAGCAAAAAAGGCATCCCTGTAATTCTCCCCGATGGGTATTTCGTGGGAGCCGATGAAGATGGTGCTTTTCTGAATAAAGCTGATCTTTCTGAGGTTGACAATATAGGAGCGGTGAACCCTGGTGAAATCGGAAGCCGGCAGTTTTTCCTCGATGGATTTCATGCTCAGAAGCGTGATCACGGGCTTTTCGCCGGGATAAATTTTGATATAATCTTTTAATCCTTCGATAAACAGGATATCCTTAATCGTTACCTTAATCAGTTTATAATCTGATTTTACAAAAAGATAAGATGAAGTTGTATCGGATTCTGACGGAGATCCTGAGGGAATCTGGCGTTCCCGCAGTTCAATGTATTCACGGGCTTTGTTAACCGCTTTCAGAAACCGTTCAAAGGAGAAGGGTTTTAACAGGTAGTCAATAACATCCAGTTCAAAGCCTTCAACAGCATATTTCTCATAGGCAGTTGTGAAAATCACCAGTGGTTTAACGGAAAGTCCCTTCAGAAGCTGTATTCCTGTAATATCCGGCATCTGGATATCAAGAAAGATCAGGTCGATCTTCTCCCGGCTCAGTAAATCCATGGCTTCAAAGCCGCTGCGACAGCCTTTTACCAATTCCAGAAAAGGCACCTTGCGGATATTGTCCTCGAGAAGCTCAAGCGCAAGCATTTCATCATCGATGGCAAGAACTCGTATCATGAAAGAATTTTTAATTGAATGCGGTAAATGATCCCGTCGTCGTCGCAGGTAAACTTGTTTTTATCAGGATAAAGCAACTGAAGCCGCCTCAGAACATTTTTCAGACCGATGCCCGATTCTCCTTCATTGTGATTTTCCTGTTTCCGGGCAATATGATTTTCAACCATGAAAAGGATCGCCTCCTTCGTAATCTCCAGACGGATTAAAATTCCCGAATCTTCCCTATAGGTGATCCCGTGTTTGAATGCATTTTCAACAAATGGGATCAGCAACAGAGGCTCGATCATCTTTGAAGAAACGTCACCATCAACCTGAAAATCCACGGTAACTGCACCAGAGAGACGCATCTGCTGCAACTCGATATAATTTTTGAGGTAATCAACCTCCTTTTCCAGCGGGACCTTCTCGTCTTTTGAATCATACAACATGTACCGCATGATCTGCGACAGCTTGATGATGGAATCCTCGGTTTTATCAGATTTTTTTCGGGCGAGAGAACAGATGTTATTGAGGATGTTGAAAAGGAAATGCGGATTGACCTGTGATTTCAGGAAAGCAAGCTCGGAAATCAGCTTTTCGTTCTCCATGTCCTTCTTCTCCTTTTCGATCCTGAACCATTCGCTGGTGAGGCGGATCGCGGTACTGATACCGAACATGAACAACACGGGAAAGAACGGGAAAGTCAGTCTCCGCCATGTACCCGGCCGGTTATGCTGATGCTGAAACAGGTTGTCCATCAGGTTTGCAAAGCCAAAATTGACAATGCAAATGGCTACAACCAGAAAAAGAATGATCAGATAATAGGATAAGATGCGGTTGGGAAGCAGCAGGGAAGGGATAAGCTTGTAATAATTCAGATAATAAAAAGCAATAAGCAGGATGGTGAAAAAGGCATTGCGAACCAGAAAATAATCGGAAAGATGCCGGGGATCTTCATCCATCATAGGCAACAGAAACAAGCCCGTCCATACCAGGCTGTGAAGCAGTATGGTAAAAATATTGGTTTTAACAAGCGTCCTGAGATTCATAATGAAGCAAAAATAATCATATCATAAAGCTAATATTGAAAATCTAGACCTTCACCCTGACTTTCATGGCCATAAGGTTTATTTTTATCGACGAAAGGAACGTTCCGGATTTGAGACAGAATGTATAAAGTTCGCAATTCTTACTTATCTTTGTCTTTAGAGAAATTGTGAGGATACCTATGGCGATGTTAAATCAGAGAATGCAGCAGAGACTTGTGCAGAAGCTTTCGCCCCAGCAGGTGCTGGTGATGCGTTTGTTACAGGAGCCTTTGCTCGTACTTGAGCAGCGGATAAAGCAGGAGATCGAGGAAAATCCGGCTCTGGAAGAAGGTGCTGATGATTTTGAAGAGACCGAAACCCCGCAGGAAGAAAGTCCCGTGGACTCTGTTGATTCAGATGAAGACGAATTTTCAGAGGAGCCCGAGGATATAACTGCCAGCGAGGAAGACGAATATACTGTTTCGGATTATCTTGAAGATGACGAAATACCGGAATACCGTCTCAATGCCAATAATACCAGTCCGGACGAGGAAATCCGGGAGACGCCGGTAGTGTCGGGAATGAGTTTTCAGGATTACCTGCTCGGTCAGCTTGGATTGTTCGAGATCGACGGAAAACAGGAGATCATTGCACGGACGATCATTGGCAACCTCGACGAGTCAGGGTATCTGCAGCGTGAAATCCCTGCCATCTGCGACGATCTGGCTTTCAACCAGTCGATCGAGACCACACCGGAAGAAGTGCTCGAGGTGCTTCAGATCATTCAGCAATTCGATCCTCCCGGCATTGGTGCCCGCAACTTGCAGGAATGTCTTCTTATCCAGCTCAACAGCATTTCATCCAGGTCTGAATCATTGCATCTTGCCATTGAAATCATCCGTGACCATTTCGGCGAATTCATCAAGAAGCATTATGACAAGATCCTGGCAAGAACCAAGGTGAGCGAGGATGAACTGAGGAAAGCTGTCGAGATGATCCAGAAGCTGAATCCCAAGCCCGGGGCGTCCATTGCAGAGATCACCCGGGAAAGCAATTATATCATTCCCGATTTTATCATCACCTCGCACGACGGTGATCTCGAACTTTCACTGAATTCCAGGAACATGCCCGAACTGAGCATGCACCGCCAGTATATCGATATGCTCAAGGAATATTCAGTTGCCGCGAAAAAAAGCAAGGTGGCCAAGGAAGCTGCCAATTTTATCCGGCAAAAACTGGATGCAGCCAAAGGTTTCATTGATGCCATCAAG
>JBLNAN010000065.1:0-4299 GCA_050259355.1 Syntrophothermus sp.
GGTGGTTTAACGCTCAGGTTCTCCCTGGCACAGTAAGCTTAGAGATAGGAGATATGAGATATGATTTAGAATTTTGATTCTTGATTCTTGATTCTTGATTCTTGATTCTTGATTCTTGATATTCTTGATTCTTGATTCTTGATTCTTGATTCTGAATCTGAATCCTGAATCTGAATCATAAATCATGAATCTGAATCATACCTCCTATATCATAAATCATAAATCATTTTTGCTTTTCTAAAAAAACCAGTAATTTTGGGATGCAAAACTAAATCCTGTTATCATGAACGTACCTGTAAATTTAAAGTACACTGAAGACCACGAATGGATCAAAGTGGAAGGAGACGAAGCACTTGTTGGAATCACTGATTATGCTCAGCACGAACTTGGCGATATCGTGTATATAGAAGTTGAAACCGCGGGTGAAACACTTGCAAAAAAAGAATCATTTGGTACTATCGAAGCGGTAAAGACAGTTTCCGACATGTTTATGCCGGTTGGCGGAGAAGTTCTTGAATTCAATGAAGAACTTACCACCAAACCTGAAATCCTCAACAGCGATCCTTACGGAAAGGGCTGGGTGATCAGGATCAGGATGAGCAATCCTTCAGAGGTGAATGAACTTCTTGATGCCGCTGCTTATTCCAAGCAGATCGAAGGATAATACCGACCGATTGAAAAAAAAACTAAATATTCCCCTTAGCCTGCTCTGGGGAATATTTATTTTAGTCCTTACCCTGCTTCCGGGTACCTTTATTCCGGTAGCCCCCGATTTTATGTCGTTATTCCAGCCTGACAAACTGGTTCATATTTTCCTTTTCGGGGTTTTAACCCTTTTCATTTTTGTCGATCTTTCCAGGAGAAATAACAAACCGTCTCATAAAAACCGCGTGCTGACCGGTATTCTCATCTCAGCCGCGCTGGGAGGTATCATCGAGCTGGTTCAGGCAGGTATGAATATGGGCAGGCAAGGTTCGGTTTATGATTTCATCGCTGACATTGCCGGTGCCTTGATGGGATGGGCAGTGATTCACTTTTTTCTGGCAAGAAAATATTCGTAAACGATCTTTCCCTTCGCTTTTCCAATGGCTTCCTGAATTTCCTCAAGCGAGGCAAGACTGATATTTTTTACAGATTTGAATTTCCTGAGAAGCGTTTGGTTTGTGGAATACCCCACTCCCTCGATTTCGGTCAGCGTCGATTTTATGGTTCCTTTTTCTCTTCTCTTCCGGTGATGAGTGATCCCGAACCGGTGCGCTTCATCACGCATTTGCTGAATGATGCGAAGGGATTCCGATTTCTTATCCAGGTACATGGGAATGGAGTCATTTGGATAATAGATCTCCTCCAGCTTTTTGGCAATCCCGATAACCGTCATTTTTCCGTTAAGACCCAGCTTTTCCAGACTTTTCATCGCGGAACTCAGCTGTCCCTTGCCCCCATCCACGATCACCAGCTGGGGCAATGATTTATTTTCCTCAAGCAGCCTTTTGTACCTCCGGTAAATGATCTCTTCCATGGAGGCAAAGTCGTTGGGACCTTCCACCGAATTGATGTTGAAATGCCGGTACTCACTCTTGTCGGGCCTGGCATTTTTGAAGCAAACCATCGCTGCCACCGGGAAAGCGCCCTGTATATTGGAATTGTCGAAGCACTCGATATGTTCCGGAAGTTCCTTCATCCGCAAGTCCTTCATCATTTGTGTCAGTATCCTTTTGCTTCTGTTCTCCGGATCCACGAGATCCTTTTGTTTTTCTTTTTCAAGCTGATAATACTTCACGTTCCTTTCCGAAAGGTCGAGAAGCTTTTTCTTATCCCCTATCCTCGGAACCACGAAAGTTGTTCCCGGAATCTCGTAATCCATCTCAAAAGGCACAAGGATCTCTGCCGCTTCACTTTCAAACCTTTCCCTGATATCCGTGATGGCTAAGGAAAGGAGTTCTTCGGGTGTTTCATCCAGTTTCTTGATGATCTCAACCGTATGAACCTGGATAATCGCCCCGTTCATCACTTTCATGAAGTTGACATACGCGACGTTATCATCCGGAAGGATTGAAAACACATCCACGTTGTTGATGGAAGGATTAACGATGGTTGACTTTGCCTGAAACTGCTCCAGCAGCACCAGTTTTTCCTTGATCAGATGCGCCTTCTCGAATTCCATTTTGCCAGCGTACTCCATCATCAGGTCTTTCAGCTGTTTATTGACACTCTGAAGATTACCTTTGATAATATTGGTGATCATCCTGATGGATTCATCATAATCTTCACTCGATTGAAGACCCACACATGGACCTTTGCAGTTGCCTATGTGATATTCCAGACAAACCCTGAATTTACCCGACTGAATATTTTTTTCAGTGAGGTTAAGATTGCAGTTTCTCAGAGGATAGAGCTGGCGCGACAGATCCAGCAAAGTGTGCATCAGCCTGACATTGGCATACGGTCCAAAGTAAAGCGATCCGTCGCGGATAACAGTCCGGGTGGCAAAAACCCGCGGGAATGGTTCTTTTTTGATGCAGATCCACGGAAAGGTCTTGTCATCCTTAAGAGCAACATTGTAATGGGGCCTGTATTTTTTGATCAGGTTGTTTTCCAGTAACAGCGCATCCTGTTCAGTATCAACAACAATAAATTTGATGTCGGCAATTTTCCGTACCAGCATCTGAACCTTCCCGCTCACGGAATTGATCTTGAAAAAATAGGAGCAAACCCGTTTCCGCAGGTTTTTAGCTTTACCAACGTATATGATCTTGTTCTTGTCGTCGAAGTACTGGTATACCCCTGGCTTTTCGGGCAAGCTCCTGACAATGGGTTCGAGATGAGAAAAATATTTATTAAGCGCTGACATTGTTACAAAATTACGATTTTTTCGGGTGGCGTTAGTCGTTGATAAAGTCTGGGCAACGAGGACGCTGGTCAAGGAAATTATAAAAAAGGTATTACTTTTGCTGAACTACCTATCAAATTGTGTTAGTCATGAAAAAATTAATGTTCCTTTTACTGTTGCCACTTCTGATATTTTCTTCCTGTTCCAAAAATGATGGCGGTACTCCTATCACGGTATTCTCGGTTAATGATGATATCGCGCTGGGAAATCAGATCGACCAGGAAATCCTCAGCAAGCCGAACGAATATCCGGTGCTGGATTCAAACCAGTATGCAAACGCTTACAGCCATCTTTACCAGATCCGGAATACGCTCCTGGCTTCAGGAAAAGTAAAGTATGCTGACAAATTTTCCTGGAGATGCCGAATCATCAAAAATGATTCCGTAATCAATGCCTTTTGTGTTCCGGGCGGACACATTTACGTGTATACCGGAATTATCAAATTTCTGGATAATGAAGCGGAGTTTGCAGGCGTACTGGCACATGAAATGGGACATGCCGACATGCGTCATACCTCTGAGCAGCTGACAGCTCAGTACGGAGTATCTATTCTTCTTTCGCTGGTACTGGGTAACGATCCCAACCAGATTGCCCAGATTGCCGCCCAGCTGGCTGCAGGACTTGGAACTCTGGCCTATAGCCGCAGTATGGAAACCGAGGCCGACGTTTATTCGGTAAAGGTGCTTTATCAAACCAAATATGATGCCTCGGCCATGGCAAATTTCTTCACCAAAATGCAGAATCAACCCCAGCCCCCGCAGTTTTTAAGCGACCATCCTTCTCCCGAAAATCGTGTACAAAAGATCAACGAAACCTTCAACAGCCTGGGTGGCGTGCACGGGGGATTGTTTGAAAGCGATTACCAGGCCTTTAAGGCCTCGATTCCATAGCCGGTTTCCCTCTGTTGATTGCAGTCCCCGACTGCAATCTATCCGGCAAACAATCCGGAATCCATTCATTGATTGCAGTCCCCGACTGCAATCAAATCTGTTGTCCTAAACCAGAAAGGGAATAAAACGTCTCGTTCTGCGCATATATTCCCGGTAAGGATCTCCGAAATATTCAATGCATTCCTTTTCCTCGATAAGGGAAGCGATGACAATAAGCACGGATGAAACAATGGTCACCAGCAGCAACGGCCATACAGGATTTTTCAGCCAGATTCCCCAGGAAAGAAAAAGCAGTGAAGAATACATCGGGTGCCGGATAAATCTGAATATACCGGTGGTGATCAGTCGTGTTGTTCTTTCGAGATCATAAAGCTTTCTGTCTCCTCTGGATTCATCTGGTTTTCCGCGCTTCCTGAGCATGATCAAAGCAACAATCACCAGGTACAGAGAAATGGTCAGCAGCACCCAGGAAACAATCTGCAGGGAAGAATTGGGATCAACCCACCAGCGGTCGTAACT
>JBLNAN010000066.1:0-4512 GCA_050259355.1 Syntrophothermus sp.
TAGGTAACGTAAAATTTAACAGGTTTCAGATCCTGCTTATTAATGGTGTTACCCACTTTCCATGGCAGGGTATCGATAACAGGAAGGTGATACATTGCATGAACCGACATTCCCGCAAAAATCGCGATAAACATGATGAAAAAACCCAGCTGTGCCCGCATGGGAGCCCATGAACGGTATTGTTTCCTGTAAATAAAGACGGGAATCACCAGCGCCATGAGTACTACGTTTTTAAGGAAAGTCTGCAGGTTGGTGATCTTGATGATATCACCAAAGCAGCCGCAATCAGGTACCAGGTTGTATCTGGCATCAAAGAAAGTGAGCACCGTGAAATAGATCATCATCAGGAGGAGCACCCAGGAGATCTGCCGCATCAGGATGTTCAGCAGCAGACAAATGCCGATAATGAATTCAAGGGTGCAGAGGAAAATACTTAAAAATCCTGAAAACTGGGTAGCCCAGGGCATGCCAAATGCCAGGAAATAATCCGTTATCCGGTAAGCGGTTCCCAGCGGGTCGATGCCTTTCATCAGGCTGGATGCGACAAATACCAGCCCGACGAGGATCCTTGCGATGGTCTTGAAGTATTTCATCACGCTTCAGTATTAGTTGTTATGCGTAGTTGCCATCTCCTTCAGACGGATCAGTGCAAAAACAGAATAGTTGATGATATCGTAATAACCAGCATCTACCCCCTCCGAGATGAAGGTTCTTCCCTGGTTGTCTTCAATCTGCTTGATCCGGAGGAGCTTCATCAGGATGATATCATTCAGTGAACTTATCCGCATTTCCCTCCAGGCTTCCCCGTAATCATGATTTTTATTCAGCATCAGGTCACGGGCGGCATAAATGTACTTGTTGTACAGTAGTTCCCCTCTTTCCGGCTCCAGGTTGAGATCCTGGTCATCGACAAGCTCGAGCTGGATCAGCGCCATCACGGAGTAATTGATGATACCGATAAACTCCGGGACAATGCCCTCGTCTACCTTCCGGTTGCCTTTCATGTCGATGCTCCGGATACGGTTGGCCTTGATAAAGATCTGATCGGTTAACGATGAAGTACGGAGTATCCTCCAGGAAGTGCCGTAATCTTTCATCTTGGTCATAAAAATATGACGGCAGTCCCTGATAACTTCCTCAAACTGACGTTCAGTTTTGCTGAGTTCTTCCATTATTGAACTTTGGATAAAAGGAGGCAGTAAAGATAATAAAAGTACATGAACAAGTGATGGGCTGACGATGATGCAACAAGTAAGATATCTTTCCTATTTTTGTGAAATGGTCACATCAATCAACTGCAACGGAAAAGTTCTTCACCTCGAAAAGCCGGTGGTGATGGGAATCCTCAATCTCACGCCGGATTCCTTTTATGAGAATAGCAGAATTTCATCGTTGGATGAACTGCTGAAAAAAGTTGAACAGATGATCACAGACGGTGCATCCATTCTGGATATGGGTGCGGTTTCAACCCGGCCCGGAGCGGCAGAGGTGAGCAGGGAGGAAGAATTGTCACGGCTGCAACCTGCCCTCGAAGCCGTTCATCATCATTTTCCGGAAATCATTATTTCGGTGGATACCTGGCGATCAGAAGTGGCCGGCATGGCTCTTTCACTTGGTGCCGGGATGATCAATGATATTTCGGCCGGAACCTTTGATCCTGCCATCATTTCCCTGGTTATCGAAAAGGATGTTCCTTTTGTGATGATGCACATGCAGGGAACCCCTTTCACCATGCAGGTAGATCCGGTTTATGATGATGTGGTGACTGAAGTTCATGATTATTTTTCATCCAGGATCAGCTTGTTCCCCTCAGATTACCAGAAACTGATTATCGATCCGGGATTTGGTTTCGGAAAAACGGTCATGCACAATTTCCAGTTGCTGAAACACCTGGAAGATTTCTGTTCTTTTGGCGTTCCTGTTCTGGCAGGACTTTCCCGCAAATCTCTTATTCAGCGGTCGCTGAACATAAAATCCGCCGAATCTCTCAACGGCACCACCGTTGTAAATACCATTGCTTTGCTGAAAGGTGCAAAAATACTGAGAGTTCACGACGTAAAGGAAGCAATGGAAGCGATTCATCTGGTGAGCCTTCTCGGCGAAGCAGTTTAAATTACTATTTTTGCAGCGTTCTAACTCCGAAACATGATACCCTTGTTTCTCACCGGTTTTTTTGACATCAGGATCGTTGACGTGATCGACGTGATCCTGTTCTCGTTTCTTTTGTACGAGGTCTATAACCTTATCAAGGGCACCACGGGCATACGTATCTTCACGGGGATCATCCTTGTCTACCTGATCTGGATCATCGTCAGGATATTTCAGATGCAGCTTCTCAGCGAGATACTTGGACAATTCATCAGTGTCGGGGTAATCGCGCTCATCGTTGTTTTCCAGCCGGAGATCCGGCAGTTCCTGCTGATGGTGGGAAATACCCGGATCATCAAATCCAACCGCCGTCATTTTCTTTTCTGGAAATACAAGATTGAAAATCCGGTTCACGCTCACGTGGGCACGCTGGTCAAGGCCTGCAAGAAAATGGCAGATACCGGTACAGGCGCTCTCCTGGTCATTAACCGGCAGAACGAGCTCAAGATATACAAGGAAACCGGCCAGCCGGTGGATGCCAGGATCTCTGAAACCCTGATAGAAACGATCTTCTTTAAAAACAGCCCCATGCACGACGGCGCGATGATCATCACCGGTGGAACCATCCGGGCCGCCAGATGTATCCTGCCGGTATCCGGTAATACAGGAATACCGGCCCGATGCGGATTGCGCCACCGGGCAGGCGTGGGCATCACGGAAAAGTCTGATGCCATTACCATCATTGTTTCAGAAGAAAGAGGAACGATAAGCTATTCCGTGGAAGGTCAGCTGAAAGAAAATGTCTCCCCTTCAGAACTGTCCAATTTTCTGGAAGAAATTTTTATGGAATAATTATTTCCTGCCGGCAGGTTTATTCTCCGCTGTACCAGCTTCCTTCTGTCTTTGCTCGAATTCGGCCATCATCTGCTCGGGGGTTTTACCCAGATTATCCAGTGAACTGCGGGCATCCTTTGCATAAATACTTTCAGGATATTTTTCCAGGAACTGCAGGTAAATCTCCTTTGCCTTTTGTAAATCATGCATCTGGTTTTCATAGATAAAACCAGTGAGGAACATGCATACGGGCGCTCTGGGATTTTTAGGATAGTTCTGCTGGAAAGTATTGAAAAGTTCAACAGCCTTACCGTTCTGCTGGCGATTCATGCAAAGACTGGCAGCATTATACGTGTATTTCGCACAAATCGTATCCCCCGGAAACTTCGCAATATAATTGGTATAAAGATCCAGAAGAGAATCGCCTTTTATCGTATCAAATGAAGTAGCAGAAGAAGCATACAATCTTTTTTCAAGACCATCGATTTTGGTTTTCATTTTTTCTTTGGAAGAACTGCAGGATACGATCAGCAACGCAGCAAAGAACAGTACAGCAATACCCGTTTTTTTCATTATTTCTTTTTCTTTTTTAACATCGGAAATATCATCTTGTAGCGAACTTCAATATTTCCTTTTGAAATATCGGTGAGTTTGCCTTTCAGCAGCATTTTTTTCAGAGAACTCATCCGGTCAACGAAAACAATTCCTTCAACATGATCATATTCATGCTGGATGACCCTTGCCACCACCCCGTCGTATTGTTCATCGTGCGGCTGAAAATTTTCGTCCAGATAGCGAATCCTGATGATGGGTTTACGAAAAATATCTTCCCTCAAACCCGGAAAACTCAGGCATCCCTCGTTAAAAGCCCATTCTTCGCCTTCTTCTTCATAGATCTCGGCATTGATGAAGACTTTTTTAAATTCTTTTGCTTCCGGATGATCCTCTTCAAACGGGCTGGCATCAATAACAAAAAGACGGATGGAATGATTGATCTGGGGAGCAGCCAGTCCTACCCCGTCGGAAGCATACATGGTTTCAAACATATCAGAAATCAACTGCTGGATTCCGGGATAAGAAGGATCAATCTCTTTTCCTTTCTTTTTCAGGATGGGGTTGCCGTATGCAACAACAGGTAATATCATAATTTTATTCTTTTTCTGCAGAAGATCAGATGGTTTCCAGGTACGACTGAAGGATGATCACGGCACTTACTGTATCCACGAGCGCCTTGTTCTGACGATCCTTCTTTTTCAATCCTGCATCCAGGAGAGTACGCGATGCCATTTTGGAGGTAAAACGTTCATCCATCCTGCGGATTGCGATACCGGGAAAAGTCTTCCCCAGTTTTTTCACAAATGGTTCAATAAAACGGGCGGATTCCGAGGGAGTATTGTTCATCTGTTTGTTTTCACCAACAACGATACATTCCACGTTATTTTCAGACATATAATTCTGAAGAAACTGAAATATCTGTACCGACGGTACTGTGGTCAGACCCGTGGCAATTATCTTAAGTTCATCGGTCACTGCAATACCCGTTCGTTTCTGACCGTAATCAATAGCAATGATCCTGCCCATTTTAAAAAT
>JBLNAN010000067.1:0-2602 GCA_050259355.1 Syntrophothermus sp.
GCAAAATATGAGTCTAAATTCGGTCACATGATCCTTTGCGGGATGGGAGGAATCTTTATCGAGGTATTGAAGGATGTATCCGCTGCACTTGCCCCGGTAGGAAAGGAAGAAGCCCTATCCATGATTCGGAATCTGAAAAGCTACAAGATCATCAAAGGCGTCAGAGGAAAGAAAGGTGTTAATGAAGAGAAATTTGCAGACATTATCCTGCGTTTGTCAGCATTGCTCAGGGCTGCACCCGAGATTACAGAACTCGATTTCAACCCGCTGCTGGGAAAGGAAGATTCTGTTGTAGCGGTTGATGCCCGCATCAATATCCGCAAATAATCAAAGTGCTCCTTTGAGAAAGTCCAGAAATTGTTTCGCCAGTTCCGGCTGAATGATCAGCATAAAAACAAGACCAAACACGGCGCCTGAAATATGGGCGTCGTGGCCAACATTATCTTTCCCCCGCTTACTCATGTACGATTCATATACCAGGAACAGCACCGCGAACAACGGTGCCGGCAGGGGAAACGGAATCGGGAAAATCATCAGTTTCTGCCAGGGCATTGCCAGAATATAGGCAAAAAGAACTGCGGAAACGGCACCTGAAGCTCCCACGGAATTGTAAAAAACATCATTTTTATGCTTGTAATAGGACGGAACTGTTGACACGATCAGCGAACCAAGATAAAGCGTGAAATACATCAGGAAAGACTGATCGGGTTTTACTTGTGCAAAATAATCTTCCAGCCCCGCACCAAAAGAATACAGCACGAACATGTTGATGAGCAGGTGAATCCATCCTGCATGCACGAATCCGTAAGTGAAGAACCTGTGCCACTGATTGCTATGCTTTACATCAAAGGCATTGAATTTCAGCTTGTCGAAAAACCTGGGTTCATTAAAACAGTAAATGGAAACCAGTGTCGTTATTCCAATGATCGCGTAGGTAATTGCCATGCGTTAGCGGGTTGTCTCCACGGGTGCCTCTTTGGTATAATCGATCTGAGAACCCAGCATGCTGTGAGGGATCAGGAAAACAATCAGCAGCACTACAGCGGCAACGATAGCCCATATCTGTTTGGACCGGTTTCTCATCTGAACAACAAGCGCGACAATCCAGAAAATGAAAGCAACCAGCGACTTATTGTCTGTCAGGTCATGACCGAAAGGCCACCCGCTCCAGTAAACATTAAAGGAATATTTCTGCACGATGGGTCCGAAAATCAGTCCGCCGATCAATAATGTAATGACTGTCAGCCAGGTGTATACATAGGTGTTTTTGCCTTTGAACAAGGCTTCCAGTCCTGTAACGCTCGAAAAGAGCATCGCCAGGAAGATAAAGAGGATATGGGGAATCAGGATAAAGGCCGGTACATATCCTTTATACCGCAGAACAGCGGGTTCGGCAGTGAGGTCAATGCGTTGACTGCCGCTGGTCAGCGTAACCGAGTACATTACTTTTCCGGCAGGATCGAGCTGGGGCAACCGGGCAGAAAGTTCATCATCATCCCGCATCATGGGAGCGATGGTCCACTCGTCGTTGCTGCTGAACCGTCTGAACTTTATTTCGCCTTTTACCGAAGTATCGGGCACTGTTACCGTTACCAGAGCCCCATCGGTACCGTCATAGGTACGGATGAGCTTATACTGGATGGTTTTCTGATTAAGAACAACTTTACCTGAAACAGGATAGGTTGGACCTGTCATCCGCTGGTAAACAGCCAGACCGGCTGTAAAGATAAAGGCAAAGAACCAGATCAAAAATGTCTTCATAGATTGACTGAATAAAATTTGGCTGCAAATATACAATTTTCTTAATCTGTTCGTACGGTCTTCAGAATGTCGTACATGGCCTGGTGGATTTTAGTCCGGATGTTGAGGTCTGACAGTTTCTGATTCGATGCATCAGGATTCACGCGGTTGGAAAGGAATATATAAACCAGTCCATTTGTGGGATCAGACCAGAAATAGGTTCCTGTAAAACCCGAATGACCATAGCTTTGGGGTGAGGCACTCTCGCATACCGGCCCATTTGCATCAGGAACCTGGAGTTGTCGGTCAAAACCCATCGCCCGCCGGTTGTTGTTTTGCGGGAACTGGGCCCTGGTGAATTCTTTAATCGTGGAAGGCAAGAGGTATTGTCGTCCACCGTAAAATCCGCCGTTCATGAGCATCTGCAGGATGACGCCAATATCCGTGGCATCAGAAAATAATCCCGCGTGGCCCGCGACACCTCCCAGCATCGCGGCGCCCGGGTCATGCACGTATCCGCGCAGGAGTTGCTTTCGGAAAAGCTGATCGTTTTCGGTGGGGATGATCCTGTAGACCGGGAAACGTTCAAGCGGACGGAATTCCGTGGTTTTCAATCCCAGTGGCTGGTAAAACGTGCTGTCAAGAAAACGTGAGAAATCCTGTCCCGTGATCTCTTCAACGGCTTTGGCCAGCAGGTAAAAACCGAGATCACTGTATTTATACTCATTGGTTGCCCGAAGTGGTGAATGAATTATCCATGAAAAAACTGAATCTTCATAATCTTTACGGATGAACATTTTTTCAGCCACCTTGATGGGAAATCCTTCTGAAGGAACAGAATCATATATACCAGGGATTACCT
>JBLNAN010000068.1:0-3495 GCA_050259355.1 Syntrophothermus sp.
TCTCGAAGAAGGGATGAAGATCAGGATTGGGAATTCATTTCTCGACGTGTTTTATACCCCCGGTCATGCCGATGGTCATGTCTGTTTTTATGATCAGGAGGATCAGTTCGTGATCACGGGAGATGTGCTTTTCAGGGATACCATTGGCAGGACCGATCTTCCATCAGGGAATTTCAACCTCCTCATGGAAAGTATCCATGATAAATTGTTCATACTTCCCGATGATACCGTGGTATACCCGGGACATGGTCCGGCCACCACCATCGGATATGAAAAAATCAACAATCCATTTATCCGGTAAATTTTGAAGAAAATTCTCATCATCCGGTTCAGTTCCATCGGCGACATCGTGCTGACCACTCCCGTGGTCCGGAGCCTGAAAAACCGTTACCCGGGGGCAGAGATCCATTACCTGACCAAGGCCGGGAATCTCCCGCTGCTGCAGTCCAATCCATACATCAGCAAAATCTGGCTTTACCGCAAAAATTTCAGCGAACTGATACCGCAGTTACAAAAGGAGAAATTCGATTTCATCGCCGATCTTCATAAAAATCTGCGCTCGTTATTTGTCATCGGAATGCTCCGGCGACCATTCGCATCCTTCAGAAAACTTAATTTCCGCAAATGGCTGCTGGTCAGAACAAAGATCAACCTGATGCCACCGGTGCACATTGTAGACCGGTATATGAAGGTAGCCGAAAAAGCCGGCGCGGTAAATGATGGCAAAGGACTTGATTTCTTTATTGCCCCTGAAGATGAAATGGATATCCTTGCACTGCCTCCTCCATTTTGCTCCGGCTATCTGGCATTCGTGATCGGCGGGAAGCACAATACCAAACTTTTTCCTGCCGCGAAAATCATTGAAGTGATCAACCTCCTGAATGTACCGGTGATCCTGATGGGCGGGAAAGAAGATCATGCACGTGGTGAAATGATTACCGGAAAATGCTCCCGGACAGTCCTGAATTCCTGTGGTAACTACACGATTGGTCAGTCTGCGTCGCTGATCCGGCAGGCCCGCGTGGTGATCACCAATGATACCGGACTGATGCATATCGCTGCCGCGTTTAAAAAAACCATTGTCTCTATTTGGGGAAATACCGTTCCCGCGTTCGGGATGTACCCGTATTTTCCTTTCTCCAACAAGCCTGATTCCCTCCTTTCGGAAGTAAAAAATCTGTACTGCCGCCCGTGCAGTAAAATTGGGTATGAAATATGTCCGGAAGGTCATTTCCGTTGTATGATGGATCAGGATATCCGGAAGATTGCCGGTTTTGTAAATGAAAGGAGGAGCCTGTGATTTTTTGCGACACGCATGCCCATTTGTATGCAGAGGAATTCAATGCCGACCGGGATGAAATGATCCACAGGGCAATTGATCATCATGTTGAATACCTGTTTCTTCCGAATATCGACAGCACGCTGGATGAGGCCATGATGCAGCTTGCTGATAAGTATCCGGGGAATTGTTTTCCGATGATGGGGCTTCATCCCACCTCGGTGAAGCAAAACCACAGAGAAGAGCTGCAGCGGGTAAAAGATAATTTTAAGAAATATCCCGGCAGATTCGCGGCCATCGGGGAAGTGGGGATTGATCTTTACTGGGATAAGACCTTTGCCGCCCAACAGGAAGAAGTTCTCGGTGAGCAAATCGAACTTGCCATTGAATATGATCTTCCCCTGGTGATCCATACCCGAAATTCGTTTGATGAAACCGTGACCATCCTGAAAAAATACGAAGGAAAAACACGGGGTATCTTCCATTGTTTTGGCGGTAATATCCGTCAGGCGGAAGAAGCTGTCTCGCTGGGGTTCCGGTTGGGTATCGGGGGCATCATCACCTATAAAAATTCCGGGTTGCAGCAAGTGGTAAAAGAGGTGGCCCTTGAAAACCTCGTGCTCGAGACCGATGCACCGTACCTGACACCCGTTCCCTACCGGGGTCAGCGGAACGAAAGCAGCTATATTCCATACATCGCCGAAAAGATCGCTGAATTAAAAAATGTCAGGCTGGATATCGTGGCTGAAACCACCACGCGCACGGCACTCGATCTTTTCCGGATCAAAAAATAAAAACATGCATTCACAACCTTCTATCCTGATCATTTATACCGGTGGCACCATCGGAATGGTTCAGGATCCGAAAACAGGAACACTCAAACCACTTACGTTTGAAAATCTGTACAATTATCTGCCGGTGCTGGAGAATTTCAATTACCGGATCGACTTCCACACCTTTGACCAGCTGCTGGATTCATCCAACATGCATCCTTCTTTCTGGGCACAGCTGGCAGAAGTGATCCGCGACAATTATGAGAGCTATGACGGGTTTGTCGTGTTGCACGGGTCGGATACCATGGCATATACCGCGTCGGCCCTCAGTTTCATGCTTGAGAATCTCAATAAGCCGGTAATATTCACGGGTTCCCAGCTGCCCATTGGTCGTGTCCGCACCGATGGCAGGGAGAATTTCATCAATGCATTAGAAATTGCCGCGGCACGTGAAGAAGAAACGCCCATCGTGCCTGAAGTGGCCATCTGCTTTGAAAACAAACTCTTCCGGGGCAACCGGACCAGCAAGTTCAATGCTGAGCATTTCGGTGCTTTTGTTTCCGGTAATTATCCTTACCTGGCAGAAGTGGGAGTTCATATCCGCTACCACCGCAACAACATCCTGAAACCGAACTTCAAAAAACTAAAGATTCACACCAAACTTGATGAGCAGATCGTCATACTCAAGTTGTTTCCGGGCATTACAGAAATTGTTGTTGAAAATATCCTGAACACACCTGGTTTGCGAGGGGTTATTGTCGAGACTTTCGGTGCCGGCAATGCCCCCACGGTACCCTGGTTTCTGAATCAGTTGCAAAATGCCAGCAACAAGGGGATTATCCTGTACAACGTGACCCAGTGCAAGGGAGGAACCGTGGAGATGGGGAAATATGAAACCAGCGTTGAGCTTTCCCGCATCGGTGTAATTGGCGGTTTTGATATCACTACTGAATCAGCGGTATCGAAAATGATGTACCTGCTGGGGCAGGGACATAGCGTGGAAGAGATCAAACGACTGCTTCAGACTTCGCTCAGAGGAGAGATGACGGCGTAATATTAATCATCACCCCCTTACTACCTGCCAGTTGAACATCGGGCTCTGGAACTTGCCCATCAGCATTGCCCACAAGGGTAATAACATCTCCATACCCCGACTGGCGGTGATGTCGCCTGTGTCGATAAACTGTTCCTCTTTCCAGCCAAAGGATTTCAGCAGGTCGTGTACTTCATTTTTCGCCTTCTGGTCGTTACCGGCCATAAAAAGACTATGATTCCCGGGTACTTTTGAAGGATCTGTCATCAGGAATGCATTCATGGTATTCAGCGCCTTTACAACCCGTGCATTTGGGAAAGTGCGCTGGACCGTTTCTCCCATTGAATCCGTATTGCAAACGGTAAGTGACGGCGGCATACCGCGGGAGAAATCCAGCGGATTAGAAGCAT
>JBLNAN010000069.1:0-2786 GCA_050259355.1 Syntrophothermus sp.
TACCTGACCATCAGGAGATAAATATTTGCAAAAGTACTTTTTTGTCAAATAAGAATTATCGCAAGGCAAGCAATTTAGACCATTTCAAAAGTGGTATACTTAATGATAAGTAATTAAAGACAATCTAATTGTATTGTAAAAATTAATACGTAAAAATGATAAAAATATATTTACTTTTATGCCATTGAAAACTTTCTTAAACAATCAAGCATGAACAGGTCTGTATTCGTGAAGTTATGGCCCCTTATAGGCGTGGCCCTGGTGTTTTTATTCGCCCTTTCATCCTGTAAATCAAAAAAAGAAGCTACCGCGGAGGTTCCGGAATTGAAAGTACTTGAAATACGGGGTACTACGGTTCCATTATACCTTGAAATGGTAGGAAAAGCAGAAGGTATTCCAACGGTAGAAATCAGGGCAAGGGTATCGGGATACCTGAAAAACTGGACATTCAAGGAAGGGTCAGTTGTTCAGAAAGGGCAAACACTTTTTCAGATAGAACCTGATGAATATGCTAATTCCGTAGCATATGCCACTGCGGATCTTGACAGCAGGAAAGCTGCGTGGGAAAAGGCGAAGCTGGATGTGGCCAGACTTAAACCTTTGCTGGCCACCAATGCCATCAGTCAGAACGACTATGACAAGGCCGTCACCACCGAGCAGCAGGACAGGGCCGCCGTTGCAAGCGGAGAGGCCAATCTTTCCAATGCAAAGCTGAACCTGTCCTATACCACCATTGCCTCACCCATCAGCGGATATATCGGGGCATGCAATGTAAATCCCGGTAACCTTGTCGGGAAGGGGGATCCAACTTTGCTGACAACGGTTTCCGCCATGGATCCCATGTATATCAATTTCCAGATCAGCGAGACGGACTATCTGAAAATCATGCGTTATATCATTGAACACAAACTTACCGGTACCAATACCGAAAATTCATTCAAGATTTTATTAACCTTATCAGATAAAAAGCCCTACAAATACGAAGGCAAGATTGATTTTATTGACCGGGAGGTAAATCCGCAAACGGGAACCATTGCCATGCGTGCCGTGGTACCCAATCCTGAGGGTCTTATTAAACCTGGTACTTTTTCAACAGTAAATCTTGTTCTTCGCGAGACCAATGATGGCGTTGTGATTCCTCAAAGCACGATCACCGAGATCCAGGGCAGGTATTTTGTGTTCCTTGTTGATAAAAGCAATAAGGTCACCCGGGTACCCGTGATGGCCTCAAGAAACCTGGGTCAGAAAGTGATGATTCTTCAGGGACTGAAAAAAGGTGACCGGATTCTGATGGAAGGTTTCCAGAAATTCCAGGAAGGACTGGTGATCAAACCGATAGTCGTTCAGGATACCTCCAAGGTCTCTGTATTACCGCAAATGTAGTTTCCAACACCAATTCCGACAACATGTTACAGACATTTATCACCCGTCCCATATTGTCCTCGGTCATCGCGATACTCATCGCATTGGTGGGGATACTCAGCATGATCTCGCTTCCTATCTCGCAGTACCCGGATGTAGTGCCGCCGACCATACAGGTTACGGCTTTTTATCCCGGTGCCAATGCAGAGGATGTCCAGAAAACCGTGTCGGTTCCCCTCGAGGAACAGATCAACGGCGTAGACAACATGATTTATATGACTTCCCAGTGCGCCAACGACGGTTCCTGCAACATTACTGTATATTTTGAAGTAGGAACTGATCCCGACATGGCCACTGTAATGGTGCAGAACCGGGTGGGTCGTGCTACGAACACCCTTCCCGCTGAAGTAATCCAGAGCGGTGTAATCGTAAAAAAAGCCTCTCCCAGTATTCTTCTGCTTTATTCACTGGTATCGAAAGACACATCATACAAAGTTGACTTTATGGCGAACTATGCCAATATCAACATCATTAATGTGTTGAAGAGAATCAAAGGGGTTGGTGACGTGGTTCTCTTCGGAGGTGATGATTATGCCATGCGTATCTGGCTGAACCCCGAACGAATGGCAGGTCTGGGAATTACCAGCCAGGACGTGCAGGCAGCCATAAAGGATCAGAACGTTCAGGCGGCAGCCGGTATGATCGGTAAAAATCCCGCCATGGCCGGCCAGGAAAGAGCCATTATTCTGAAAGTTCAGGGCCGACTGGCCAGCGAGAAAGAATTTGGAGATATCATTATAAAAACCAATCCTAACGGATCCATTGTCAGGATGCGTGATATCGCCCGGATCCAGATGGGAATGAAGACCTATGATGCCTTCGGGCGGTTCAACGGGGACGCGGCACCTGCCATCGCCATTTACCAGGCACCTGGTTCCAATGCGGTATCGGTGCGTGATAAATGTGATGAAACGATGAAGGAATTGTCCAAAGAATTTCCTTCCGGTATCAGCTTTGAAAAGGGACTTGACACGGTGGAATTCGTTGAAGCCTCCATCGAAGAAGTAATCAGCACCCTGATTGAAGCTTTTGTTCTGGTTTTCATCGTGGTATTCATCTTTTTGCAGGACTGGCGAGCCACTTTAATCCCGGCGCTTACGGTGCCCATTTCGCTGGTGGGTGCACTTGCGACATTCAGCATGTTCGGTTTCACCATCAACATGCTTACCTTGTTTGCACTGGTTCTCGCTATCGGAATTGTGGTGGATGATGCCATTGTGGTGCTGGAGGCGGTGCAGGAGAAAATTGATACGGAAGGACTTTCTCCCCTGGAAGCAACCAAGCACACCATGAAAGAGATCACGGGCGCCATCATCACCATCACCATGGTGCTTTGCGCCGTGTTTGTTCCCGTTTCTTTCCTC
>JBLNAN010000070.1:0-7155 GCA_050259355.1 Syntrophothermus sp.
TATTAAATGAGATAAAGGAAGCTGGTTCCTTTGGATAAACAGACATGATATTATTCCGGGCGTTGTCTTCTGAATCAAAATATATTTGAACTATCTATTTTAGGATCCTGGCATTTTCCATTATAACATTATACTTGTAGCCGGCTCCGAAATCTTTGTCAAGCGTGATCAACCCCTCAAAAGTCACGACTTCACCAACACTTACAGAATCCATGGTTGTGACGGTAAGATCATATTCACCACCGGCGAGGGTTCCATCCTGGAGATGCACAAAATTACGGTTCATGATCCCTGGCAGGAATTTAACCACCTGTCCGCGTATCCGGGTGTTTTTTCCTGCAAAATTATTTTTGGAAGTATACAGTTCCCCGATGCTTATACCGTTGGGTGCCTTTTCAACTTTGATATTTGAAACCGGTGCGGAGGGCTTGTTTCCCGGCATTCCTTCAACCGGCACGGGAGGTTCCTGCTGACTGGCAAGGATTGGCTGATCAGAGAAATCCTGCACGAAATAAATACTCGGAAAAGTTCTTTGCAGTTCCTTGCTCGTGAAACTGTTCATTTCTGCCCCCATCGACCAGTAATACGTTTCACCTTTGCGGATATCAGCCTTGTTGATGGCCAGCCAGTATTCACCGTCATTTTCACTCACGCGCACGTACGTGTAACGGGTTGTTTGTATTACCTCCTCTGCTTTTACCTGATGAACGCCTTCAGGAAGTTTTTTGTTCTTTCTGTCTCCACAGGAAACGAGAATTATGACAAAGCCAAGGAACAGGAGTATCTGATATAATCTAATTTTCATATTTTTGTTTTTATCTTTTCCTATGGCAAAATTAAGATATTTGGCTCAATAAGCCGCGTTATGTCAACTGGTCATAAAATTTATATTTCAGCACTCTCGGCGATCGTTGTTGCTTCTTTGTTTATTCTTGTGAAAACGGGCTATCATTATTATACAGTTCCGCTGGAAGAACGTTTTTTTGATCCGGGATATGACTTTCTGAAACCCGGTGGAACATGGGGTCATGGAATCGGCATCATCGGTTCCTTCTGCATGATTGCGGGTGTTGCCCTGTATTCGGGCAGAAAGAGGATTTCAATGATGAGAAGAATGGGTATACTGAAGCACTGGCTCGAGTTTCATATTTTTCTCTGCACGCTGGGTCCGTTCCTGGTCCTGTTTCATACTTCTTTTAAATTCGGCGGACTGGTAGCTGTCAGTTTCTGGAGCATGGTCGCTGTTTTTTTAAGTGGTATCATCGGAAGATATATTTATATTCAGATTCCAAGAAGCAAAGAGGGACAGGAATTGTCACTGGCTGAAGTCAGGGAAATGAAAAATACCGTGGCATCCGGAATGGCTGCAAGGACTGATTTTGATGAGGAAACCAGCGCCCTGGTGGAAGAAGTTACCAGAAAAAGGGTGGAATTGTATCATGAAAACTTTTTCGTGCGGGTTTACAACCGGAGGATGCGCCGCAGGAAATCCATCCGTGATCTGAAAATATTATTCCGAAAAAAAGGTATCGAAGGCAAACAATCCAGACAAATACTTAAACTGGTGCGAAAAGAGCTGTCGCTGAACCGGAAAATTGAAAGGCTTTCCAGCATGCAACGGCTGTTCAAATACTGGCATGTTGCACACATTCCATTTGCCATCGTTATGCTCATCATCATGATCATTCATGTTGCGGTTACCATTGCCCTGGGATACCGCTGGATATTCTGATATGGAAGTATACTGGGAAAATATAATCATTTACTCGCTGGTTTTCCTGACCTGTTTTGTCATCATTTTTCTTTATTTGTGGCGTCAAAAAAGAAAATCCAGAATTGTTGAAGCAAAGATCATACGGGCCAAGGCAGAAGGATTATTTGAACCCGTTTCACTCCACCCGGTGGTTGATCCGGATTCCTGTATCCGGACTGGTGCCTGTATCGCGGCATGTCCCGAGAAAGACATTCTTGGAATCGTTAACGGAAAGGCCACCACCATCAACGCTTCCCAATGTGTCGGGCATGGCGCCTGTTTCCATGCATGTCCCACGCACGCCATCACGCTTTGTATCGGCACTGAAAAACGGGGGGTGGATCTTCCGCATGTGAACGAGTATTTTGAGACCAATGTGCCGGGGATTTATATTGCCGGTGAACTGGGGGGAATGGGACTTATCCGGAATTCGGTGGAACAGGGACGGCAGGCAGTTGAAAACATGTTAAAATCAGGGAAGGGCCAGCACCAGGCACAGTATGATCTCGTTATCGTGGGAGCAGGACCCGCCGGAATTTCAGCTTCGCTGACAGCAAAAAAACATCAGCTGAAATTTATCACCCTCGAACAGGATACCCTCGGTGGAACCGTTTATACTTTTCCAAGAAAAAAAATTATCATGACCTCCCCCCTGGAATTGCCTTTATATGGAAAAGTCAAATTATATGAGACAACCAAATCTGAGCTACTCGATCTATGGAATGATGTATTGAATAAAAACAATATCATGATCCATGAAAATGCTAAAGTGGAGTCCATTACCGCCAGTGGGGAACATTTTACCGTACATACCATGCCCGGAGAAACGCTGACCACGCGTTTTGTACTACTGGCCACTGGGCGCAGAGGATCCCCGAGAAAACTCGGAGTAGCAGGGGAAAATACCGAGAAGGTGGCATACCGGCTGATGGAACCTGAGCAGATCATTGATCAAAATATTATGGTTGTAGGCGGGGGCGATTCAGCAATCGAGGCAGCCCTTTCGCTGGCAGATCAGAACAGGGTGATTCTTTCATACAGGAATGACAACTTCAGCAGACTGAAGCCTCTCAACCTGCAAAAGATCCAGGAAGCAATTGCAAACGGGAAAATAAATGTCAGATTTTCGACACAGGTTCAGTCTATTGAAAAAGATCAGGTTCTGCTGAAAAATGCTTCCGGTGAAGTTGAAAACATCAAAAATGATCTTGTTTATATTTTTGCAGGTGGTGAACTTCCTACTGATTTCCTGGTAAAAGCAGGGATCAGGATCACTAAAAAACATGGTGAAGCCATTTTAAAAAAAGGTTCATGAAGGGAATAATCCGGTTCTTGCTTTGCAATTTTTGGTTTTTATTCCTGCCCGGGGCATTTTGCCAGATCTCACCGGGGAAGCTTGCTGCCGTGCATTCACATCTGGAAGGTATTTCCAAATGTACCTTATGTCATACCCTGGGAAACAAGATCACCAATGATAAATGCCTGGCCTGTCATACTGAAATCAGAAAAAGGATTGACCAGAACCAGGGTTTCCATGCCTCCGCGGAGATCAGGGGGAAAAATTGTACTGCCTGTCACAGCGATCATCATGGAGAGAATTTTCAGATCGTCAGGTTTGATAAAAACAAGTTTAATCACGGTGTTACCGGCTTTGATCTTACCGGTGCCCATGCTTCAAAAGCCTGTGCTGACTGCCACCGGGCAGAGCATATCAAAGATCCCGCGGTAAAATCGAAAAAATTCACCTATCTCGGCGTCAGCAGGGAATGTTTGAACTGCCATACCGATTACCACCAGGGAACGCTTTCCCAGACATGCACCAATTGCCATTCCGGTAATGCTTTCAAACCAGCCGCAAAATTCAGCCATGTACAAACCCGGTATCCGCTGAAAGGAATGCACCAGTCTGTTGCCTGTACATCCTGCCATAAAATCACCCAGGTAAACGGAAAAAAATTCCAGCAGTTCCGCGGGGTAGCCTTCGCCAATTGCAATAATTGCCATGAGGATCCGCATAAAGGAAATTTCGGTTCCGGCTGTTCCCAGTGTCATTCCGAAACTTCCTTCCATTCTGTCAGAGGAATCAGCAACTTTGATCATTCCAAAACAAGTTTCCCGCTGGAGAACAGTCACAAAACCGTTGCCTGCCAATCCTGTCATAAAAACAAATATGGCGTGGCAATCAAACACGACCGCTGCTCTGACTGCCACCAGGATTTTCATCAGCAACAATTCATGAAAAACAGAATCAGTCCTGACTGTTCTGATTGTCATGGCACGACCAGCTTTTCATTGTCATCGTTTACCCAGGAACGGCATAACCTGGGGAATTTTGTCCTGAAAGGTGCCCATGCAGCTACCGCCTGTCCTGATTGTCATAAAAAACAGGGGAAATGGAACTTCCGCCAGATCGGTATCCGTTGCAACGACTGTCATACAGACATTCATGAATCATTGATAAACAGTAAATATTATCCCGACAAAAATTGCCGGAATTGTCATAATGAGGAAGGATGGAAACAGGTTCAATTTGATCATGATCTCACTACTTTCCGGCTCACCGGGGCACACGCATCAAAACCCTGTGGTGATTGTCATTTCAAAACTGATGCATCGGGGAAGGTACATCAGAAATTTCAGGGAATGGGCAAGGAATGCTCCGGTTGTCATGAAGATAATCACAATTCACAGTTTCTTGTGGATGGAAAAACAGATTGTTCACGTTGTCATCAGACCAGCAAGTGGAACATTGACAGCTTTGATCACGATAAAACAAACTTTCATCTGGACGGGAAGCATAAAAATGTTCCCTGTTCCAAATGTCATAAACCAGTAAAAGACCAGGAAAAGTCATTCATTCTTTATAAAATCAAAGACTTCCGATGCGAAAATTGCCACTGATATTCATCATTTGCTTACTGATTTTCCCATCTTTCAGGATATGGGCAGATTCACCTCACGGCAAAGATTTCAAAGTGAGCTGCAGCCAGTGTCACACGTCCGAAAGCTGGAAGTTTGAAAAGTCCATCTATTCCTTCAATCACGATAAGACAGTCTTCCCCCTGACCGGCCAGCACGAGATTGTCAGTTGCAGATCCTGCCACCGGTCGCTGGTATTTTCAGAAGCCCCTGGCGCCTGCAATGCCTGTCATACCGATCTTCATGAAAATACCGTTGGCCATGAATTCATCCGTTGCAATACTACCTCCTCATGTATTGTAAACAATATTACTTATATTCACAGTCAGTAAAGATTTCCGCTGGTGGGAAAGCATTATACCACCGACTGTTCCAACTGTCACCGGTCTGCTTCGCAGTTGCGGTTTGAACCCGTTGGCGTTAACTGTTATGATTGTCATCAGAAAGATTACCAGGCGACCACACATCCCAGTCATGTACAGGGAAATTTTTCAACCGACTGTATTTTGTGTCACTCCATGACCGGCACCACGTGGGTAACCACCAATGTGGATCATTCCTTTTTTCCCCTCACCCAGGGTCATAAACTGGATGATTGCAGCCGCTGTCACACCAGCGGCAATTTTTCCGGGCTTACCAGCAATTGCGTATCGTGTCATCTCGCCAATTACAATGGCTCGCGCAATCCTGATCATGTGGCGGCCAGCATACCACAAACGTGCAGTGATTGCCATACCACTGTTCCGGGCTGGAAACCCGCAACTTTCTCCATCCATAATAATTACTGGGTGATAACAGGTGCTCATTCGGCATTTGCCAATGACTGCAACCGTTGTCACAGCGGGGGATACAGCAATACTCCCGGCACTTGCGAGGGTTGTCATATGGACACGTACAATCAGACCTCTGATCCCAATCATGTGACTGCACAGTTTGGAACGGATTGTCAGTCGTGTCATTCACAGAATGCGTGGAAACCTTCCACTTTTAATCATGATGGTGCTTATTTCCCTGTATATTCCGGCAAACATGCCGGTACCTGGAACCTGTGCAGCGATTGTCACACCAATGCCAGTAATTACAAGCAGTTCACCTGCGTGGATTGTCATGATCATAATCAGCCTAAAACCGACGCGGAGCATGTTCAGGTTGGGGGTTACAGCTTTTCAAGTCCTGCCTGCTTTGCCTGTCACCCGACAGGAACCGCAGATGGTGCTTTTAATCACAACAATTCCATTTTCCCGCTTACAGGGGGACATTCCACGGTGGAATGCCTGAATTGCCATGCAAACGGATATCCGGGAACGCCTACGGTTTGTTCTGCCTGTCATATGAACAACTTTAATCAGTCGGTCAATCCGAATCATGCGCAGATTAATATTCCGACCACCTGTGAATCCTGTCATACGACCAATCCCGGGTGGAAGCCGGCAACATTCCCGATTCACAATAATTACTGGCAACTGACGGGAGCGCATGTCAGTACTTCCTGCGACAACTGTCATCACAACAATTACAATTCTACACCAACAACTTGTTTTGGATGTCACCAGGGAACCTATAATCAGACCGTTAATCCACCGCATTTGTCAGCCCAGTTCCCTACGGCGTGCGAGACCTGCCACAATACCACCACGTGGGTGCCCTCAACTTTTAACCACGATGGTCAGTATTTTCCCATATACTCGGGAAAGCACGCGGGAAAATGGAACCTTTGCTCCGATTGTCATAATAATCCGTCCAATTACCAGGTATTTACCTGCCTAACCTGTCATCAGCAACCGGAAATGGATGATAAACACCAGGGTGTTCCGGGTTATGCTTATTCAAGCCCTGCCTGCTTCAACTGCCATCCCAATGGAAATTCACCCAACCGGTCACTGAAGATGCAACGCAATATCAATCACAACTGATGGTCATGAAGAAAGGATTGCTATACATGTTGCTGATCTTTATGATCCCGGCGATTAAGGCACAGGACACCACGATGACCATGGAAGGCACTGTCACGTTCGTTACCCAGCAGAATGTGTATGTGAAATTCAGCAGTACAGCAGGCATAAAACAAGGAGATACTTTGTACGGATTGTCGAACGGGACAAAGACCCCGTTGCTGAGGGTCACCAATCTATCCTCGATTTCGTGTGTCTGCAGTCCTTTAACCGGCATTCAGATGAAACCCGGGGATAAATTATTTTCCGGGGTGAAACTATCTCCTGACAAAATGGTCAGATCTCAGGAGCCGTCAGCCGTCAGCAGGGTTGCAGATTCAACACCGGCGGTTACAAGAGACAGCGCTGTTTCCACGGGAAGTTCCAGGAAACAACTGATCCGGGGATTTGCAACCGTAGCATCTTATTCGACCTGGTCGGATGAGCCGGGATCAAATTCCCAGCGCGAAAAGATCACCTTTTCCTTTTGTGGTAAAAATCTTCATGATTCTCCATTTTCTGCCGAGATTTATTTTTCTTATCTTCTGAATG
>JBLNAN010000071.1:0-6681 GCA_050259355.1 Syntrophothermus sp.
CTGTGCTTGCCGATGGCAAAGGAGTGAAAATCGAGCATACCGCCGGCATCGATTATATCTTTCTCAATGCAACGCCGTTCAGCTACAAAGACACTGACATCGCTTTCGAAGGCATATCGACCGCTCGCTGTTTCTTCTCCTCAACGGGATGCACAATCCTTTCTTCGACAATCTGATGTTTCAGGCAACCAAGGGGTTATTGTGGTTGCCGTTGTATATCCTGTTCCTTATCCTCATACTCCGGCATTATCGCTGGCAGACCCTCCTGATCCTGGTTTCGGCAGCCCTGATGATCACGGTAAGTGATCAGTTATCAGAATTCTTCAAACACCTTGTGCAGCGGCCACGACCCTCGCATGAGCAGGGATTACCTGTTCACCTGGTAAATCTGTACAAGGGCGGGATGTACGGATTCTATTCTGCCCATGCTTCCAATTTTTTTGCAGTGGCCCTGTTTCTCACGATCCTCCTGAAAAAATATTACAGGTGGTTTGTGTGGTTTGTTATGGTTTGGGCAGCATTTTTGGCTTATACACGCATTTATCTGGGAGTTCATTATCCGGGCGACAGTGTTACCGGAATGGTGATGGGACTTTGCCTGGGTTATTTTTTCGGCAATATTACCCGGGAAGTATGCGTGAATACCAGAGAATGGTTTATGGGGATGAAATGAATAAAGGGCGGTTTTTGATGCCGCCCTTGCAATCTTTACCTGTATTCACAGAGATATGCGCAATCTTCAGGTACCTTTAGCTTGAATTTTTTATTTTTTCCGACTATAAAGGTCTCGCCCGGGCCATATTCTGACCATTCGTCTTCATCGGGCAATAAAACCTGCATGGTTCCTGAAACAACAGTCATGTACTCAATTGTGGAGGTGCCAAATTCATAATCGCCGGGTTCCATCACACCTATCGTGGAAGGTCCCTTGTGATTGTGGAATGCAATTGATTTAACCTTACCGTCAAAATATTCGTTCGTTTTCAGCATAAATTTTTTTTCTGCAAACATAAATAAAAAAAACAAGCGTTATATTACTGAATGCCCTTCGATCATAACAGCATTTTTTTCCGGCTGTACATTTTATTCCTTTTTCAATATATGTTGATTTTTTTTTGGAAAATGTTTTTAGTTAGGTTGATCTGAAACCAATATTTTGACAAAAAAATCGTTTTCTTTTATTTAATATCAAGGAAAAATGCCATTTAATCATAAAATCTATCTTTTTTGGATAAATATTTGTTGTTATGTCTTAAAATATAAAAAATTTGTTATACCTTTGTATACAATAAAAACCCTTTAAAAATAACCTACGATCTGCATCTAACAAAAACACACACATATTTTACTATGAAGAAGGAAAAGAAGGCCATGACGACTACCAACATGATTGCGGAGACTTTGAAAGAAGAGATCAATCATGGAAAGCTAAACCCGGGAGATAATATCGTAGAAAGGGAAATTGCCTCACAGTTTAGCGCGAGCCATATTCCTGTAAGGGAAGCACTCCGGATCCTGGAAGGCGAAGGGTATATCATCCATCGCAAATTCTCGGGATATACTGTAAGAATTGTAACTCCGGAGGAAATGGTTGAACTTTATGATATTCACCGTTTTCTGAGCGTAAAGCTGTTAAACCAGGCTATACCCCGGTACAATGAGCTTACATTTTACAACTTCAAGACGATCATTGCCGATATGGGAAAGACCACTGAAGTTAAAAAATTGGTTTCACTGATACTTGCTTTTGCTGAAACTGCCTATACTCCGGCAGGCCTGCATTATTCACTTAAACTGGCTATGGATATTTTCAAAAGAAATATTCCCATGCTTTCATCCATGCTCGAAAAAGGAAACCGTCGTTCATTCCAGGTAGCATTCCATGAAAAATTCATGCAATTATGCCAGGAAAAAGAAAACCAAAAGGCTGTTGATCTGTGGTTAGAGGAGTTCGACCGACTGACCAGGGAATTGGTTGCCGTGATGAGTCAGATAAGGAATTCCTGAAATTTTAACTAGTATTTAAAAATAAAAAATGAAAGAGAAAAAAGAATCCACGACATCGAATAAAATTGCTGATGCCTTAAGAAAAGAGATCAACTATGGCCGGTTACATCCCGGCGATAAACTGATCGAGCGTGAGATTGCCCAAAAATACGAAGCCAGTCATATACCTGTCAGAGAAGCACTCAGAATTCTGGAAGGAGAAGGATTTATCGTTCACCAGAAATTTGCCGGCTATACTGTCAGGGAAGTTACCCCCGAAGAAATGATCGAACTTTACACGATCATGCGCTTTCTGAGTATCCAGCTGCTTACAAGGGCTATCCCCAGATATACTGAAATTACTTATTACCAGCTCCGTACTTTACTTACGGATATGGGAAAAGCAAAAGATCCTGACGCTGTTATCTCCCTGCTTATCAGATTTGCAGAGATCGTTTATTATCCGGCAGGATTAAACTATACTTATGGCCTGGCAAGACAGATTCTCAACCGCAACATTCCTGTCCTCCAGGGACTGATCAAGAACCTGGGGAAAGGTGGGCTTCCTGTTGATAAATTTGAGACTTTCCTTGACCTGTGTCAGAAAAATGACGTCGAGAAAACCGTTAAGTACGTGATCGACCAGTACGACAAAGTAACAAAGATGTTTGTTGCTTTTATGAGCGAGACAAAAAAGGGCTAATATCCAAAAACCCTTCCTTCAAACTTATTCACCTTCAGTTTCCAGCAAGCTACATTGCGAACTGAAGGTGAACTATATTTAAACTCAAGGGGGGAATAATTTTTCATCACCCTGTCGAGTACTTCAATCTTCTGCTCTTCATCTTCCACGAATTCAATCTTTCCATGGGCCAGCACGCTTTTATATTTCATGCTGTAGGAGCAGGCAACGCTTTCGTCCTGGAAACGCAGGACGCAGTCGGCGCTGAATTCCACGCAAACGTCGGGCTTGCTTTTCAGGATGCTGATCTTTTTACCCTGAGGAGCTGAATGAAAGTAGATCACCCCATCGTGGTATCCGAAATTCATGGGAAGCACATAGGGCATTCCTTCCAGATCGATCATTGCAATATGGCAGTACTCGCATTTGCCGATAATCTCTTCTATTTCTTTTTGTGAAATTTCGCGGTGGCGCATGGATTTCAGGTTAGAATAACAAGCTGTACAGATCATTAATTTTTGAAACCGGAACAATCTGAATACCGCTCTTTTTTCTTGAATTGTTTTTGTGATACCGGGAGATGATGATCCTTTCGAATCCAAGTTTTTCGGCTTCGGCAATCCTTTGTTCAACGCGGTTTACCGCCCGGATCTCACCTGAAAGTCCCACTTCGGCAGCAAAACAGGTTTTGGAATCGATGGGAACATCGGCATTGGAAGAAAGCACGGCAGCAACCGCGGCAAGGTCCATGGCAGGATCGTCGACCCGCAAGCCCCCCGCGATGTTCAGGAAAACATCTTTTGTTCCCAGTCTGAAGCCACATCTTTTCTCGAGTACGGCAAGGAGCATGTTCAGTCGTTTCGTGTCAAACCCGGTGCAGGATCGTTGAGGAGTGCCATAGGCCGCCGAACTTACCAGCGCCTGGATCTCGATCAGCATGGGCCGCAGTCCTTCAATGGTGGCAGAAATCGCGATTCCACTGACATTCTCATCCCGCTGGGAAATCAGTATCTCCGAAGGATTGGAGATCTGCCGTAATCCCGAATCAACCATCTCGTAAATTCCAAGTTCGGAAGTTGATCCAAACCTGTTCTTGGCAGCGCGGAGTATCCTGAAGCCATAATTGCGGTCACCCTCAAAATTCAGGACGGTATCCACCATGTGTTCCAATATCTTCGGACCCGCAATATTTCCATCCTTGGTGATATGACCGATCAGGAATACAGGGGTATTGCTGAGCTTTGAGAAACGTTGCATTTCAGCGGCACATTCACGGATCTGGCTGATGCTTCCAGCGGCAGAGTCAATATTGGCGGTTGTAAGTGTCTGGATAGAATCGATGACGACAAAGGCAGGCCTGATCTCTTCCAGGTGCTGAAATATATTCGCGGTGGCTGTTTCTGTGAGAATAAAACATTTTTCATTGCGGATGCCGATTCGTTCCGCTCTCATCCTGAGCTGTTGTTCACTTTCCTCACCACTGATGTAAAGTACGGGTGTGCCTGGGCAATTGAGTGCCACCTGCAGCATCAGGGTTGATTTGCCGATGCCGGGTTCACCCCCTATCAGGATGACCGAACCGGCTACCAGTCCGCCACCCAAAACACGGTTCAGCTCCGCATCGCCAATGTCCACGCGGTGATCGCCGGTAACGTCGATTTCCATGACCGGCTGGGGTTTTCTCTGGCGGCCGTTATCAAACGAACTGTATTTTCTTTCTTTTTCCTCTCTCTGGATGACCTCTTCGACGTAGGTGTTCCATTCGCCGCATGAAGGACATTTCCCAATCCACCTGGAAGATTGAGCGCCGCAATTCTGGCAGAAAAAAGTGGTTTTTACCTTTGACACTTTACTTGGTATGCAGGTGAAGAATTTTCTGTTCTATGGCTGAAGTGCTGTATCCCGGGGTCAGTGGAATGGTAACCACCTGACCGCCGCTGGCCAGCACGATATCATGTCCCGCAATCTCGGTGGTTTTGTAATCATCGCCTTTCACCAAAAAATCGGGTTTGAGCTGGCTGATAAGTTCATATGGTGTATCCTCATCAAAGATAACCACCGCGGATACGAAAGAAAGGGAAGCCATGATCATTGCCCTGCTTCTCTCATCATTGATCGGCCTGTGGATACCCTTGAGGGTTCGAACTGAAGAATCCGAATTCAGACCGATAATCAGTTCATTTCCCAGTTGCGCGGCTTTTAAAAGATATTCAATGTGGCCGAGATGAAGGATGTCGAAGCACCCATTGGTAAACACGATCTTTCTGTCTTTGAATCTCCAGATGGCACATTGCTTCAGCAATTGGTCCCGGTCAAATATTTTTGATCCTATTATTTCAATTTTGTCCATTTTTATTTTTATTGAATGATAGCAGGATGAGCGATAATCCACCAACACAAAGGATCATAACCGTTTGTGCACTCCATGAAATCCAACCCAATGCCAGTCCGGTAGTTTTATGTATTCCGTATAACAGCAACGTTTCCTGGATAATGGCAGGATACAGCCCGATGCCGCCCGGTGTGATCATGATTCCCACGCTGCCCAAAACAAGCGCCGAAAGGCCGGCACCCGCTGTGAGTCCGCTGGTTTGGGGGAAACAGAAAAAACAAAAGTACAGCATGAAAAAATACAGCACCCAGATCATAACCGAATAGAAGATAAACAAAAAAGGATGCCTGATCTTTGCCAGTGCTTTCAACCCTTCCCAAAAACCATGAATCAGCTCTTTGATTTTAAGGTAAACTTTTGTCTGGCCAATCTTCTTCCTGAAAAAATAAACACCGGCAAAAAACAGGATTACGATAAACAGGAGCGAAATAATGATAAGCGGGTTGGTAAAGGGATCAAAAAATTTTCCTTTAAGGCCGGGATAAACATGGGTGCTCAGATAATTGCCGATGGTTCCGATCTGCGTGAAAACCATTAGGAAAAAAAGCAGGAAGAACAGGATCATGTCCAGGGCACGTTCGGTGATCACCGTTCCGAAGGATTTATTGAAGGGAATATTCTCGTACCTGGCAAGAATACCACACCGGGTAACTTCTCCAAGCCTGGGAAATGCCATATTGGCAAAATAACCAACCATCACGGCATAAAAGGTGTTTTTTAATCCCGGATGATATCCCATCGGCTCGAAAAATATCCGCCAGCGCAATGCCCTGAGGATATGGCTGCAGATGCCCAGTATGATGACCAGCGCCACCCAGTTGTAATTGGCATGCCGGAAAGAATCAAGAATCTGGGATTCTTCGGCCGGTGTAAGGTTTCGCAACGACAGCCAAATAACAAAAAAGCCAAGGGAAAGGAAGAAAACAAACTTAAGCAAAGACTTTATTCTGCTTGAAAAAGGGGTAGTTTCGGCGGTAACCAATCCCATTACAGATTGTTTTTTGATGCAGCAAGCTGATTTTTTGAATCAGGAAAAACGAGGGCGGGCTTGAATTTCTTTGCTTCTTCAAACTCCATCATTGCATAGGAAGCAATGATCACCAAATCTCCTGCGAAAAATTTGCGTGCAGCAGCACCGTTAAGACAAATAACCCCGCTTCCCCTTTCACCCGTGATAACGTATGTTTCGATCCGTTCGCCGTTGTTGATATTCAGGACATGTACTTTTTCGAATTCAATCAGGTTGGCTGCTTCCATCAGGTTGGCATCTATGGTAATGCTGCCCACGTAATTGATATCCGCCTGTGTCACCGTGGCACGGTGTATCTTCGATTTGAGTATTTCAATCTGAATCATGATGCAAAAATACTAAAAAAGTTCAAGATTGTCGATGAGACGGACGTCTCCCACGTAAACTGCCGCACATACCATACCATTTTCTTTTTCTTTCCAGCTGGTCAGCGCATGCAAAGTGCGTTTATCAACGATCTCCAGATAATCAACCCTGAAAAGGGGGTTGGCCTGTAATTTTTTGATGCCCCAATCTCTCAATTCTTCAATGGTCATGGTACACATCTTCTTCTTAATCTGGAACAGAAGCGAAGAAATTTGAACCGCTTCC
>JBLNAN010000072.1:0-4465 GCA_050259355.1 Syntrophothermus sp.
AGACACCCTTCATGTTCTGTTTGATACAATGCCCGTCATCTCCGCAGGACCGGGGATCGCAACCTGTCAGGGCAAAACCATTGAGATCGACAGCGCCGTGGTCACCGGAAACCCGCAACTCATCTGGACCCACAACGGCCGTGGCGTGCTGACCGGCGAAACTACTATTCATCCTTCTTATGTGGCTGCAGATAATGAGACAGGAACTGTAGTTCTCACCCTGAAGGTTTTCGGAGCAGGCAGTTGTTCCGACAGTGCAGTATATTCAACCACCAGCATTGAGGTGTATACAGTGCCGGAAGTGAATGCCGGACCCGATCATCTGATTGAGGGTTATATCAAGGATACACTGAATGCAACGTACAACGGCGGCTCCGGAAACTACTCCATCATCTGGGATCCGGCAGGACAGATCTCGGCGACCTCAGCAGGGACAGCCATCACCGTTCCCCTGAATGAGGAAACCACGTTCACCGTTACCGTCAATGACCTGACCACGGGCTGTTCTGCAACCGATACCATGATAGTTCATATCAAAGAAAAAAACAATACCGAACCTGAATGTCTTATCGTGTACAATTACATCACTCCCAATGGTGACGGACTGAATGACACCTGGATCATCGACTGTATGGAAACCTATCCCGAAAATTCAGTTGAAATATTCAACATCTGGGGAGACCTGATCAAACACTTTGATAATTATAACAACCATTCGGTGGTTTGGAACGGAACCAATCTTCAGGATAAACCCGTTCCCGACGGAACGTATTATTATGTCATGCGGATTCCTGGAAAGAAAGCGATCTCGGGCTGGGTTTTCGTGAGGAGCTGACCACCTTCAGTGTATTCTGAAGCAAAAGACCAAGAACGAGAGTCATCAATCCCCCGGGAACCGGAAGTATTGCCGCTGCTTTATTTCTGGCCTTTTCAATATCTATTCCACCCCTGATCACCGGCACCAGATCAGATGGATTTCCTTTCGATGGAACTTCTTTTACCAGATTGGAATATACATCAATGATCACTACCCCGTCTTTAAGCCATTCCCGCTGAAAAAAGCATATCTTTTTTGAAATAATCGCCAGAAAATCTGCGGTAATGGCTATTTCCCTGAGATGTGAAGACGAACTGCTGACGAACGTAACCGGGGCACCGGGAGGAACAACTTGTTTTGCAGCAGTATTTACGATTGCTAGCGTGAGCTGATTACTGAAAAATTCCTTATCCAGAACAAATACCCACCGGTCTTCCAGTCCAACAGGGATATTTTCTTCTTTTAAAATTTCTTCCAGGGCCTGGGGAAGACACATCCTGCAATTATTATTGAATGTACCGGTGGTCACGGCTTGCAGCATATTCTGCGGATGAAAACATTCAACTTCTTTTTGTGGCAGGATCATACTTTCAATAAGAAGCGGGTTCAGTTGAGGTGGAACCGGCTGCAGAACCACGATCGCATCAATGGATTCATCAGCATTAAATTCATCAATAACAGCTTTAACTTCTTCATCAGTGACTTTCATGGATAAAAGCTGGTGTTCAACTTTAAATCCGGCGTCCAGTGCACATTTTACGTGTAAAGGAAAACTGTATTTGTTGAGCGGAAATCCATCAAATCCAATAAATGCAATTCCAGGAATAATTCCATGATTTTTCCTTAGCTGATCTGTATCCTCCTTAATTGTCTGAAAGATTTTGCCTTGCATGATCTTTCCTGTTAAAATTTTTGTTTCCATGGTTTCTGTTTTTTAATCCTTCAAAATTATGATCCGGCCCACCGTTGTTAAAATTGAGATCAGCGCGGGTCATTCCGGTTATTTGCAAATCATATTTTTCCGGCACAGACAATTCTTTTTACCTGGAATATTTGAAACTCCATTCCTGATACATTTCGTTTTTTGCATTTTCCGCAAATAAAATTGTATTTATCAGACTATATTTGCATAAACTGCATAAAATCATGGAAGAGAAACATTCTATTCAATCCACGGTTTTTCGGGCTATAAAGGATGTTTTGCCGGCACATCTTTCGCTGGTCCATGAAGTTTCGGAACTTCTGAAAATCAGTTACGACAGCGCTTATCGCCGGATGCGCGGGGAAAAAGAGCTGACCATTGATGAGCTGGCCCTGATTTGCCGGCATTTTTCTATTTCAGCCGATGCCGTGCTCAATCTTCCTTCTGATAAAATCATTTTCAGTTCCCGGGCCATTGGTCAAGACGGATTCTCGCTGAAACAATGGCTGGTTTCCATTCTGGAAGACATACGGGTTTTACATGAAAGCCAGGAGAAGGAGATCATATACGCGGCCAAGGATCTTCCGATTTTCTGTTTTTTTGAATTTCCAGAACTGGCAGCTTTTAAATTTTATTTCTGGCAAAAATCGCTTTTACCTTCGGCTCAGCCTCCGGAAAAACTATTTTCTTTCGAAGTGGATGAAGAATTTTTAAACCTGGGCAAAAAGGCATTGTTTATCTATAATCAAATACCCTCCACAGAATTATGGAATGAAGGAACCATCCTGAGCATTCTGAAACAAATTGAATACTGCTGCATCTCGGGATTTTTTCAGAAAAAGGAAGATGCGATCCGGCTTTGCGAAATCATCGAGCAATATATTGAACATGTTCGCACACAAGCAGAACTGGGTTTCCGTTTTCTTTACGGACAGGATCAAAAAGGAGTTCCCGGATCCTTCAAACTGTTTCATAATGAAGTACTTCTCACCGATAACACCATATTTGTACTGGCCGGCGGTAAAAAGAAAACCTACCACACCTACAACATCATTAATCTGCTGATTTCGACCGATCAGGGATTTTGTGAACAGATTTATAATTCATTGAATACCCTGATGCAGAAATCCACGCTGATCAGCGGCACCGGTGCAAAAGAAAGGAACAGTTTCTTCAATCATCTCACCGAAATGATCCGGGTGCTGAAGGGGAAGTTTGTTTAGTGACGGGTGACGGGTGACGGGTGACGGGTGACGGGTGACGAGTGACGAGTTAATCCTTCAGACATCTCACTGAGAATGCATTCTGCCGGGTTGAGGGGTAGACTGAAACACTCGGGTCGGTTTCGTTCATTCCATGAGCCCAGGCTTTGTTAGAGCCATATGACGAGGAAGTCCAGAAAATGGTGGCGTACTGGTAGAAATGCAAAGGGGTAAGTTGCGGGATAATTCCGGTCATTTGCGCGTTAAACCCTGAAAATCCCGAGTATTTCAATGCAGCTGCCGCAAAAGCATTGTTGGTGTAATTGCTGAACAGCGTCTGCCATTCGGCCTCCGCGGGGACGTGCCAACCCGGGGGGCAAAGTCCCTTTTCGCCGGGTGTCGACGTGTAGTCCATGAGTTCATCCCACTGATATATTGAGTGACCGGTGACGGGTGACGGGTGATGCGTGTATTTTTCGTTGATGCAGTTATCACGTTGATGAACCGTTTCTGAGATTTCTACACCATAATTTAAATCTTCGGCAAACCAGCATTGGGTTCCTACCTGGATGGTGTTGTAGCTTTTGCCATCACGAATATCAATGAAAGGCATTCCACAAATGGAGACGGATGGATTCACGACCTTGATAACCCTGGTCCTGCTGTCGGAACAGGAACCCGAGTTGGTATAGGAATAGGTGATCGTCTTATTGCCGATGCCCGCGAAAGACGGGGTAAATACACCGGTTACCGCGTTCACTCCCGGGCCGGAATATATGCCGCCAAGCGGTATTCCTCCCTTAAGCTTTATGGGTCTTGCATTTAGCGAGGTGATCGTGTCGGTGCAGCGCGTGTAGCTGACTAACGGCGAGGCTATTACCGACATGCTGATCAGATTGGAGTTCGTGTTTACCGGCAACGCGCAGGACAGGCTGGTGGTCATGTTGCAGGTTATAACATCGCCATTTGCAGGCATATAGGTATAGCTGGAAAGACCAGTCCCTGCATTCACGCCATTCACCTGCCACTGGTAAACCGGGGTCCCGCCATTCACCGGTAATGCCGTGAATGTGACCGGGATACCGCTGCAAACAGGATTGGCGGCTGCAGAGATAGTGACAGAAGTCGCGACGTTGGGATTCACGATCATTGTTACAGGCGGACTGGTTTTTGGGTTGCTGGTCAGGCATGTCAGTCCGCTTACATTCACCTCGCATTTGACCACGTCGCCGGTCAGCGGGATATAACTGTATGTGGGCAGATCCGTCCCCACCGGCAGATTGTTCACCGTCCACTGGTAATGCTTTGTACCACCTGCAGGAGTTGCGGTTGCAGTAAATGTCACAGTTGCTCCCTGGCAGACATTGTTCTGCGACGGCGTCACGGTAATGTCAACAGGATTGAGCGGGTTAACCGTAATGGTTATCGGGAGCGACGTTGCAGGGTTGTTGGAAAGACAGCTAGCATTGGGGACGAAAACGGTACAGGTAATCACATCGCCGTTGACAGGTGTATACATGAAAG
>JBLNAN010000073.1:0-5714 GCA_050259355.1 Syntrophothermus sp.
TGTCGGTAGGAATGGTTTCTCCCTTATTAATCGTGCTGTCGCTGTTTAAATAGGGGGAATGGAGAGTTATTGTTTTTTTTGCCCTGAGGTGCATTTCTATTCTGGAATCCGGTTCGTTATAAAATGCCAGATGTTCGAAATCCTCCGGATTGAAATCAGCATCGATAAGATGGTTGATCACCAGAAGCACGTTTTTGTTGAAGGCAGCTGTCATCCCATGGCTATCGTTGTAAGCTTTTTCCATGACGTGTATATTCTTCACCATATCGAGTCCCAGCAGAAACTGCTCGCCGGGATGCATCATTCCGCCGAGATTTTTAAGGAATTGCCGGGTATTCTCCGGGGAGAAATTGCCCAACGTGCTTCCGAAGAAACAGATCAACCTATTGGGTACCTGCGGGATAGCATAAAACTGGCTGGTAATATCTGCAACCACACCCTGAACCTCGACATAAGGAAATATTTTCATGATCCATGAAGTAGCCTCTTTAATAGTGGCAGCATTGATTTCATAAGGAAAATACGTCAGGTTTTTACGGCCCGCGCTGAGCGAAGCATTAAACAGGATGGAGATCTTGGTGCAGTCCCCGCTTGCAATCTCCACGATGTTGTTGCCGGGCATTTCCCTGACAATCTGTGTTGCATGGGTTTTAAGTATGGATTTTTCCGTCCGTGAAAGATAATATTCCTCCAAACGGGTAATTTGCTGGAAAAGCCATGCTCCTCCTTCATCATAGAAGAATTTAGGATCAATGTATCTGGGATAAGAGGTAAGACCTTCAATAATTTCAGAACGTAGTGCTCCGGCGGTCATTTCCTTTGTAAGATTGATGACCGGCAATTTTTTAGCTGTAAGGGTTCGCATTGGTGATGATGTTTTGCTGATGTTTTGTATTTACCGGGAAGCCGGTTTCAATGGGGTTTTGGGGGTCGCTGCTCCATTCGAGCCAGCCGCCGTCGTAAACAGCGATATCCGGAACACCCATCAGGTAAGCGTTGAAAAACGCCTCGCTGCCCCTCCATCCTGTTCCGCAATAACCGGCCAGGCGTTTGGTCGTGTCGATCCCGGCCATTCGCCAGTTGGCTTCTATTTCATGATATTCCCTGCAGGTATGGTCGAGGTTGCGGTATTCTTCCATGTGATAGGCATCGCTGCCGCAATTGCTGAAAATGGCACCGGGAATCCGGCCTTTGCGCTGAATATAGTTGTAACCGCTAATTTCTCCAAGGTATTCATCCCTGCTCCTGACACAGATCAGGTCGGCACGGGACGAAGCAAGAATTTCCCTTGCTTCCGGGAGATCCACGGCATATTCCGGATGGGAGGGTATTTTTGCACCAAAATCCAGTACCGGTGTTGGTCGGGTTTCGGATTTTGATACACTGAAACCCTCTTCTTCCCATGATAAAATTCCGCCATTAAGGATTCTGACATCTTCCACGCCGGCATACATCATGATAAAGGCGCACCGCATGGCGGCAAGCTGGCCTGCACTGCTGCCGGGGAATGGATCTCTATCATCCGGAAATGAAAACCGGCCATACAGAATCACCGTGGTGCTGCACGTGATTCCAAGATCCTGCAAAACCTGCTGCAGCTCTTCAGGAGACCGGCGATTCCACATTTCTGGTGATTCCAGCAACAGGGTATCCAGCGAAAGAGCTCCCGGGATATGCCCTTCGTCGTAATCTTTCTGGTTCTGGTAATGGGCATGGGCAATAACGAAGTTCTTATTTTCCAGTTCCGGTGCTGCTTTATGGCTGATAAGATCATGGAGCCAACGGGCGGAAACCAATTGACGATATCGTGGCAGCCTGTCCATGGGCAGATGGTCATCCGGGTTCCATTCCTTTAAAAAATCCTTATACATCATGACCCTGCCGTAGCCGGCACAAAAAAAACGATCTGCCACCGGAATTATCTGCTTCTCGTCATAACCATACAAAACGATCGCCTGTTCGGGAAAGATTCCCTTGGCCCGCACGATCTCTATCCAGTCGATGTATTTTCTCCATCGTCCGGGTAAACTGCGGGCTCCCCTGATATGACCCCCGCGGGTCTCATTCAGTACTTTCCAGCCATTATAGGCTTCTCCCTGACGAACATCTATCAGCACAACACTCCGGTCTTCCAGTCCACGTTGCAGTTCTTTCGTCGAAAGGATATGTATGGGCATTTTCATGAATTAAATATAATCATTAAAATCGTGAAAATCAACTTGTCCTTTTCCGGAAGAATTAATTTCTGATCAATAAAAAAAAGGAAATGTTGGACCTGTATGGTTTTTTATTATTTTTGATGATCTGTAAAGATTGAGAGATTTGTAATATGATCCGGTGGGGGACCGGCATAATACCTTTAACAATCAGGGATTATGAGGACTAAAACATGGGTTCCCCTTTTGATTTTCCTGCATATTGCATTCTTCATGAATGCGCAGGAATTAAATTATTCCATTTCAAATCCTGTAATCATCCATCAGGGCGGTGCTCCCGGAAGCGACTATTTCCAGTTTGATCTTGAATTAAGTTCCAACCAGAGCAATCTGGCGATGTTTTCGGGAAAGATTGAATTTACTTTCAACCCGGCAACCCTTGACCCGTCGCCTTCCTCCTGGCTGTTGGATAAACTGACCCTGCTGGAAGGAATCAATACCCTTGGGAATGAAAAATATGGTATTTCACCCAGCAGTTTTTATGGAAACCGGGTTACCATCATTTGGCGGGGCGACAATGCCGCACTGGCACTTCACGGGATGGACCAGGGAGCTGCCGACTGGAATTATCCGCAGCAAAACATAGTTCAGGTCCTCAGGATACGGGCAAAGATCATCAATACCCAGGGAACCGCGGGAATCGCCTTCAGCACCGGTAAATCATCCTATGTGGCAGGTCATAACCGCACGGGAACGTACAGTTCGTATTTTGATAATTCCCGGAATTTTCAGGATGTGTATACCGGGAGAATTTTCAGCCATCAGTATGGATGGTCGCAAAGCGGGACCTCTACTTCCGTTTCTCCCGTCCAGGGACCCCTCGACTGGTCTTTTCCTGCCAATACCTCTGTATACGACTGGGCCAATTTACCTCAAAACGGTATCACAACGCTAAATGCAAAAGCCAGCTCGCTACGCATCCATGAAAGGGCCAGTCTCCTTATCTCTCCAACAGGCTCACTCACGGTAACGGGCCCCACGGAGATCCGTTGCTGGAAAGGATTGGTCATTGATGCCAATGCCACAGGGTACGGGCAGTTTATTGACAATGGCACTATTCAATACCTTAATAATGGTACCGCGGTGGTAGGCGCATATTTTAAACAGGCCCCGGCACCAAACGGCAAATGGCACATGTGGTCGCCTGCGGTTCAGTCATTCTGGTCATTCACATCCTTTTTGGACCGGTACCTTCAATATTATAATGAACCAACCCACAACTGGACAGAAATTACCATTCCCAATCAGCAGTTCACCACGCCGATGAAAGGCTTCATGGTTAGTTCCATGCCGGGGACTTCCAGCGATACATCGGTTTTCGAAAATTATCTCAACACGGGTACTATTGTCTCGCCGGTGCTGACCAGGACCTTGTATACCGTTGAACCCGACGGTGACGGCTATAACCTGATCGGCAACCCCTATCCCAGCGGGCTGAATCTCACCGGCATCGACTGGGGCACGATGGTGGACAAGAAAGCATGGTTCTGGGACCCCGATGGCGGAAATTATGTTACCTGGCTGTATGCAGGTGGCGGAACCCATGGCGGACCCGGTATGAACAGCCCGCATTGTCCTTCACAGCAGGCTTTCTGGGTACATCATTCAACCGGCAGCACCGCGGGTGCAACGATAACGGTTACCAATGCAAACCGGGAGATCACCACGGAAGCTTTTTTGAAAGACCAGGCAAAGGATCTTCTGGGAATCAAGGTAACATCGGGTATGAATGATTTTCACGATGCCGCCGTGATCCGTTTCATGGAAGATGCCGGCACGGGGGATGAGGACGAATCCGATGCTGAAAAATTCCAGGGTGATGAGCGGGCACCCCAACTGTTCTCCTATGCTGCAACTGGCCGGAAACTTACCGTGAATGCACTTCCCTTTACCGGTCTCAACCAGATGGTGCCCATTGGTTTTTCCTGTAGTGTGGAAGGAATTTACAGTCTGGATTTTACCTCAGCCGAAAATTTTGATAATTCAAAAATCCTGATGCTGGAAGATCTTCAATCCAATAGTTTCCAGGATCTGAAAAAAAATTCTGTCTATTCTTTTATTCACAAAAAAGAAATCTCTGAAAAAAGATTCCTTTTACATGTCTATTCCCCCGAATTTGCTGGTGCGGGGATCTCTGATGATGTTTACAGGATTTATTCATCCGGAAGTTCGCTTTATATTTCAGGCGATCCCGCATCCATGCCGGGTGCAACTGTCAGATTATTTGATATGATGGGAAAACAGTTGTATGCCGGACAATTGCAAAGTATTCCAGTGAATAAAATTCACCTGCCGTTGCCGGAAGGAATTTATCTGGTTCAACTGACTTCAGTGAAAGCGGAGCAACATGTGAAAATATTCCTGGGCGGGGAATAATCCGGAAGTTTTTACCTGTCTTTACATTGATAAATATCAATCATTTTCATGATATGATTCTAAATTACGTTGATATTTAGATTTATAGATGTCTGGAAGGATTTTGGTATTTAAAAAAATCCTACCTTTGCGCCACAATAAACTTTGTTAACAAAATAACATATGAGTGCCGAAAGCCTGATTCTATTCTTTATTGTAGGGGCGTTCCTGGTTGGCATTGCCCTTCTTTTCTCGAGTTACATTCCACCTACTTCCACCAATCCCCAGAAAGCAGAGACCTACGAGTGCGGTATACCCACCGAAGGTTTGTCATGGCTGCAGTTCAATGTAGGTTATTATCTGTTTGCCATTATCTTCCTGGTTTTCGACGTGGAAACGGTCTTTATATTTCCCTGGGCAAAGGTGATGAAAGATGTAGGGATGACGGGTTTCGTTGAAATCGTCATCTTCTTTTTCGTACTGGGCGTCGGCCTTCTTTATGCATGGAAGAAAGGAGCTTTGAAATGGGAGTAAAAATAAAAAGCATGAAAAATGAAGATTTCAGGGATAATGAAACCCTGGAGTCCTTCAAGAAAACAGGGCAGGGAATACTGCTTACCACCATTGATGATATCATTGACTGGGGACGTTCAAACTCGGTATGGCCGCTCACCTTCGCAACCAGCTGCTGCGGAATTGAAATGATGGCCACCGGCGCTTCCCGTCATGACTTTGCACGTTTCGGCATTGAGGTTTACCGGGCCAGTCCCCGCCAGGCCGACGTGATCGTGGTGGCAGGAACTGTCGTGAACAAGATGGCACCTGTTCTTAAAAGGTTATATGACCAGATGTCGGAACCCAAATACGTGATCGCCATGGGCGCATGTGCAGTTTCCGGCGGACCGTTCTTTTACAATACCTACCACGTCGTTCGCGGGGTGGATCATATCATTCCGGTGGACGTGTATATCCCCGGCTGTCCTCCGCGACCCGAGGCACTTCTCTACGGAGTGATGCAGCTTCAGCGCAAAATCAAGTTGCAGAGCATTACCGATATGAATAAAAAATAAAAGGACAGATCTTGATCTGTCCGCCAGGGTCAGATCGCGATCTGTCCGCAAAGAAAAAAGAATATGGATAAAG
>JBLNAN010000074.1:0-5396 GCA_050259355.1 Syntrophothermus sp.
AAATTTCTGCCCCAGCACGATATGCTGCTGGTGGTGCACCGGAAAACCCGGATCGATCAGCAGGGTGGTATCGCGTTCTTTTTTTATCCTCGCGAGCGTGAGAAACGCTGCAAATCCTCCCTGCATTGATCCTACCGTGGGTATACAACAGGTTTCACTTACATTTTGATTCAGGAACAGCTTGACAAACCGCGAAATCTCTTTCTTCAGAACCGGTAGTCCTTCAATATCAGGGTAAACAGCCGCAACCCCGGATTCCAGCGCTTCGATCTCGGCGTCAATTCCGATACGGGGAGGCACCAGGCCAGGAACGCCCATTTCCATCCTGATGAATTTCTCGCCGGTCTCTTTTTCTATACCGGAAATAAGTCGTTTTATCTCCCTGATACTGGCACGTCCGATATTGGTGAGTTTGCTATCCCTGATGTGACGTCTGACAAATTCAAAATTAATGGGGGTGTCTTTCATACGGTTAGTTCACAATGGTTCGAAGTGCGGCAAAATTGGTAATATTTCAGCTATTTTCAAAAAGATTTTATCAACCTTCCGGGTCATGAAATGTTAAAATCCACCACGGCTTTTTCAACTGTATAATCCTTGTTGAAAGCAATAAATGCCTGGTGATCCGGATGAATCCTGTACTTTTCAAGATCCCCGGCTGAATCGAAGGTCGAGTCCAGCACCAGATCGAAAGCATGGGACTCGCTGCTGAAATTGATTCCCGCCTCAAACGTTTTTACCACGCTGATTTTTTCAGGAAGCATTTTCAATTGCTGTAAAACGGCTTCAGCTGCCTTTTGTTTTTCTTCAGGAGACGGATAGGTTTTCAACCTGAACATCACGATGTGCCGTATCATTTTTTTTCTTTTTAAAGGTGTTTGCCAAAGATAACAGAATCCCCAGAATGATGCTCAGAACCGCGGCAAACAAAACCCTGTATGCTTCCGGCAACATGAAATTCAAAGTCTGGGCAGGAATCCAGAAAAAGATGAGCGTCTTTTTAAATACAAAATTCCACATCACCATCCAGTCGATACGGCTGAAGTTCCGGCCAATATTGATCGGGGAGAAAAAACCTTTCAGCGTTCCGCCCGTGTCCATGATGTGCAGATCCGAGATCTTGTGCGCGGTCATGAACATCGGTGCAAAATAAATGTTCATCATTGCTGAACCCGTGAATGCAGTCAGTAATTTAATCCACGAGAATTCAGGCTGACGCAGGATCTGCGGATCAGCGCCGGTAATTCCGACACTCGCCAGCAGGGCCGGTGCCGAGCCGGCAAAGATTACAAAAGCTGCCTTGATCATCATCCCGATCACACCCCATACGAGTGCCCTCGGGAGGAAACCAAATCCGGGCTTGGCATAAACTCCTTCCCTGATCCGCAATCCGATAGATTCGCCAAAAGTTGCAAGAATGGCAAATTTTATAAAACTGGTGATATACCCGTGGTTAAGATTGAACCAGCTGTAACCGTCATAAACGGGCCGGAACAAAAAGAAAGGAAGGAGAATAAGGATAAAGCCACCAATGACCAACAGGTCTGATCTTTTCATGAAATGAAATTTTCTGCAAAGGTAAGAATCCTTTTTTTCAAAACCCGCCTTTCGCCATGGGTGAATCCTTTTCTGTTCAATTCACTGAAGGGTCTACCGGAAAATTGGCCCATATCGCGTAATCGGTTCCCATGTGCTTCAGATAACTGCTCCAGAGCTTCTGGGGGTTCGTTTTGATGATATCCCTGGCGGAAGAATGGGACAATACCCACGACTTTTCACTGATCTCCCGGTCGAGCTGGTAGGGTTGCCAGCCGGCATAGCCTATAAAAAAACGGATATCGTTTTCGGTGATCTGCCCCAGCGAGATCATCTCGCTGATCATCTCGATGTCGCCGCCCCAGTACAAGCCGTCCATGATTTTCAGGCTGCGGTCAACATTTTCCTTTGTATGGATAAAGAACAGGCTATCGGTTTTGACCGGACCTCCCAGGTAAATGGGCAGATCAAGCTCCGGAAAATCACTTAACACCTCATTGAGCCTCGTCTTGATGGGTTTGTTGATGATGATGCCAAAAGAACCTTCCTCGTTGTGTTCAGCTAACAGAACAACCGACTGCCGGAAATAGAAGTCGCGGAGCGCCGGTTCTGATATAAGAACAATCCCCTGTTCTGGTTTGATGATCTGCTTTTCCATTGTTCTCTTTATTCTTATCTTTGTCCTGTCTATATTGACAAATTTACGACCATTCCATGCCAAAAATCAATAACAATAACAAATTTCTTCAATTTCGATCCAAGTTTACCCATTTTATTTACGAAGGATTTGATTATCAGTATTCGGCAGTAGGATTGAGAGCACAGTTTCATTTTAATCTTTCCGACAAATATTCTTTTCATCCCACCCTGATCATCCCATTCAAGGAATTTTTCAAGCCGGAAAACCTCCGGGAGGAATACCTGGAAAACCTTCTCTTCAACATCGGGATGGTTGAAATGGTTAGTTACTGGAAAGCCGCTTGTTCGCCAAAGATCATCATAAAAAATTATTATCTGGAAGAGGAACAGCTGAACTGGTGGAAGAAATTGTATTTCAATGGTCTCGGGGAATTTTTTTATCTGAATGGAATACAAACCACTGTTGAGGATTTTGTAACCCTGGAATGTTCGGGAGAAAAGAAACTCCAGTCTTTTCATATAAAAACCGAAGATGCCGCGATTATTCCCATCGGCGGGGGAAAGGATTCGGTGGTAACGCTTGAATTGCTGTCGCAGATGAACGGAAGTATCCCGCTGATCCTCAATCCGAGAGAAGCTACCCGGGGAACGGTTCAGAAAAAAGGAATTTACTACGATACCATCGCCGAGGTGATGCGTACCATCGACCCGACGCTGATCGAACTGAACAACAAGGGATTTTTGAATGGTCACACTCCTTTTTCTGCCTTGCTGGCTTTTGTTACCGTGCTGGCGGCCGTAATGTCTGGTAAGAAATACATTGCCCTTTCCAATGAGTCCAGCGCTAACGAGGATACCGTCATGGGAACGGGGATCAATCACCAGTATTCAAAGTCAGTGGAATTTGAAAGTGATTTCCGCAATTATCTTGAAAAATACATTTGTGAGGATATAGAATATTTCAGCTTTCTGAGACCGCTCAACGAGCTTCAGATCGCGAACCTTTTTTCTGGTTTTCCCGCGTACTTCGAGGTGTTCAGAAGTTGTAACGCGGGCAGCAAAAACAACGCCTGGTGCGGGAAGTGCTCAAAATGCCTGTTCACCTACCTGATTCTTTCGCCTTTTATTCCCCTTGAAAAACTCAATCTCATTTTTGGGAAAAACATGCTGGAGGATCCCTCATTGCTGGAATATTTCAATGAACTGACCGGGATTTCAGCGATCAAACCTTTCGATTGCGTGGGAACAGTGGACGAGGTCAATGCTGCCGTGCAGGAACTGATGAAAAAGTTCGCCGAACCATTGCCATTCCTGCTGCAGCAGTACAAGCAATCGCCGCAATACGATAAATTCAGAGGAACAGAGATCAATGACTTCCTCAAATATTATGATCAGAATCATTTCCTGCCCGGACTCTTCGAAAACCGGTTAAAAGCAGCCCTTCATGATGGATGAGATGCTGAAAATGATGCAAAACAGGAAAATCCTTATCCTGGGTTTCGGCAGGGAAGGAAAATCCACTTATGCACTGTTACGAAAAAATTTTCCCGCAAAAGTACTTTTTATAGCAGATGCCAATGAAAACATTGCTTCCGCGGCAGAGATAAAAGAGGATGATTTTGTACATCTGAAAACGGGTCCGGGTTATCTCCAAAATCTTGAAGAATTTGATCTGATCATCAAAACACCGGGAATATCCCTGAAAGATATTGATACCCGTTCTTTAAAAATCACCTCCCAGACTGATCTGTTTTTGCAGCCTTTCCGGGATCAGTCCATCGGTATCACGGGAACCAAGGGGAAAAGCACAACGACCACGCTGATTCACCACATATTTCAGTATGCTGAAAGGAAGTCCGTCCTGCTGGGAAACATGGGCCGGCCTGCTTTCGATCACCTGGAAGAAATTGACACGGAAACCAACGTGGTATACGAAATGTCGTCGCATCAGCTGGAGCATATTTCAACATCGCCCCACGTTGCTGTTCTACTGAATTATTTCCAGGAGCACCTGGATGCCTATTCCTCTTACAGAGATTACCGGCTGGCCAAATGGAACATCGCAAAGTTTCAGGAGCCCGGCGATATTTTTATCGTGAACGATGATGATCCGCTGATCCGGGAACATCTGCAGGTATGCAGATCAGCAGGTTTAGTTTTTTCCTTTTCCATGGATCATGAAGTACCCAGGGGGTGTTTTATCCGGGATGGAAAGATCGTGTTCAGGAATGAGAATGAGGAAGTGCTTTTTGATTTGAAGAAGAAGCGAAAGCTGGAGGGAGAACATAACATCAGGAATATCATGGCGGCAATACTGGTGTGTCGTCTGAAAGGCATTGATCCGGTACTTATCGCCGAGGCCGTTGCCGGTTTCAGGGGACTTGAACACCGGCTGGAAGATTGCGGGATACACGGCGGGATCCATTTTTACAACGATTCCATCGCTACCATTCCGGAGGCTTGTATTGCCGCGGTTAAAGCGCTGGGAGAAGTGGATACGCTCATCCTGGGTGGGTTTGACCGTGGAATTGATTACGCTGATCTGGCCTTATTCCTTGAAAAGAGCAATATCCGTAACCTGATCTTCACGGGAAAAGCCGGGCGCAGGATACGTGACCTGATGCATACTGGTGGTGACCGGCGTATTGTAATGATCAGTCAGTTTGATGCATTTATTGACGTGGTTAAAGAAGTTACTCCCCCGGGAAAGATTTGTCTTCTCTCGCCCGCCGCGGCCAGCTATGATGAATTTCCGAATTTTGAAATCCGCGGGAAAAGGTTTAAGGAATTGATTGATTCTTTATAGAACGCTCAACGCTCAACGCTCAACTTCCAACTTCCAACTTCCAACTCTCAATGATCAATTATCATAAAATCATTGAAAATCAGTCGAATCAGTGGAAATCAGTGTGCTATTACACTCTTTCTTAATGGTGAATGGTGAATGGCGAATGGCGAACAACTTCCAACTTCCAACGCTCAACGCTCAATTATCAATTATCATAAAATCAGTGAAAATCAGTCTAATCAGTGAAAATCAGTGTGCTATTACAATCTTTTTTAATAGCGAATGGCGAATGGCGAATGGCGAACAACTTCCAACTTCCAACGCTCAATGATCAACTCTCAATGATCAACTCTCAATGATCATCAGTGAAAATCAGTGTGCTATTACAATATTTCTTAATGGTGAATGGCGAATGGCGAATGGCGAACAACTT
>JBLNAN010000075.1:0-3276 GCA_050259355.1 Syntrophothermus sp.
GCTTATAATGAAGCGATTTCCTTTACCTGTGCTGATGGTTCTCCCTCGGATATTTATCAGCTCATGACCACGATCGACCGGCGGTTCATGGCCGGTCTGGCTTATTTCATGGGCATCCGGATGATGGGCGCAGGAATCGTGAGGGTCGGTAATGGGATTCCTGAACTTCAGTGGGATACGATCCGTAGGATCAACCCGACCACGATCATCGCCGTTCCTTCTTTCATCCTGAAAGTTATAGAATACGCCGAATACAATCATATTGATTACCGTAAATCCAGCATCAGAAGCGCCGTTTGTATTGGTGAACCCTTGCGGAATATCGATTTCAGTCTTAATACTCTCGGGAAAAGAATCAGTGAAAAATGGCCCATCAGGCTTTATTCCACGTATGCCTCGACTGAAATGGGTACATCCTTCACCGAATGCGGTCATGGACAGGGAGGTCATCATCATCCTGAACTGATTATCCTCGAATTTTTAGATGAAAACAACAACCCGGTAAAAGACAATGAACCCGGCGAGGTGACGATCACCACGCTGGGAATTGAGGGAATGCCCTTGATCCGTTTTAAAACCGGCGATGTTTGTTATCATTATACCGGGTCGTGCACCTGTGGACGCTCCACGATGCGCCTGGGCCCGGTGATCGGTCGCAAAAACCAGATGATCAAATACAAGGGAACAACCCTGTATCCGCCTGCTTTGTACGACATCCTCGATAATATTGATTTCATTTCCAATTATGTGGTTGAAGTTTTTACTAATGAAATCGGAACCGATGAAATCCTTATTCATGTAGGAAGCAAAAAATACATCGAAGACAAGGAAAAAGACATCAAGGACCATTTCCGCGCAAAACTCAGGGTAGCGCCCCTGATCCGATTCGATACAGCAGAAAATATCAGCAAGATCCAGTTTCCTGAGATCAATCGTAAACCCATGAAATTCATCGACAAACGCGACAAGTCAAAAAATTAAATTATTTTTCTTGACAGGATTTGAATTTCAGACTATTTTTGGGCCTTCCATTATTCACATTTAATTTATTTAATATGAAAAAACTATCTTTCTTATTGGCAGGATTGTTTATTATGTCTGCCTTTACGGTTTCTGCTCAGAAATTAACGAGCGGAAATTTCAAGATGCTCAAAGGCGAGAAAGTCATCAATCTTCAGTATGATTACGACAACATGGCCGTGGGAAAATTCAAAAAGGAACAGGATTATGTTACTGACGGTATTGCCGACCGTAACAAGAAAAAAGCAGGATCGGGTGACGAGTGGGGAAAGAAATGGGTATCCGACAGAAATGAAAGATTCGAGCCGCGCTTTGAAACCAATCTCAATGACGCCATCATCAAAAACGATGTAATGTGTAAAAAAGACGCCAAAGATGCCAAATATACCCTGATCGTAAAAACGTTGTTTACCGAACCGGGTTTCAACGTTGGGGTGATGCGTCAGGATGCCTGGATCAAAATGGTGGTTGACGTTGTGGAAACAGCCAATCCCGTTACTGTACTCGGTTCAATGGAAATGAAAAAACTTCCGAGCAAGAACATGTTTGAACTCGATTATGATACCGGAGCAAGAATTGAAAGCTGCTACGACCGTGCTGGTGATGAATTGGGAAAATTCCTTAATAAATATGCATTCAAATAAAAAAAGTGCCGGCAAAACCGGCACTTTTTGTTTATTTTTCTAACGGTGCTCCCATCTTAAAACTGACTAACTCACCGTTTAAAAACGTTCCAAGTACTTTAACTCCCGGTATTTCATTCTCTGGTGTTGTCATGATATCCTTATCCAGGATGACAAAGTCGGCAAATTTGACCTTTTCTAAACTTCCCCTGGTATCTTCATCAAAACTTGCTTTCGCTGCCCATATGGTTATTGATTTAAGTGCCTCCTCCCTTGTAAGTGCATTTTCTTTCTGAAATCCCCCTTCAGGATATCCTTTCACATCTTTCCTTGAAACAGCGGCATAGAAAGTCAGCAGCGGATTGATATTCTCGATGGGAAAATCGGTACCATCCGGTATCCATCCGTTTTGATTCATCAGGTCTTTATAGGCATAGGCCCATCTTACCCTTTCTTTACCCAGCCGGTCGGGTGCCCAGTACATATCCGAGGTGGCATGCGTGGCCTGAACCGACGGGATGATGGAAAATTTCCCAAAGAGAGAAATATCTGCCGGATCCACAACCTGTGCATGCTCGATCCGCCATCGCCGGTCGTTCTTCCCTTTCAGAAATTCACCATAAATATGCAAAACAAGCGACACGGCCGAATCTCCGATGGCATGCGTGTTGACCTGGTAATTGTACCGGTACGCGAGATCACAAATCTGCCGGATTCTGCCAGCCGGAGTGGTGGTTATTCCAAATTTGCCCGGATCATCTGAATAAGGATGTTTGAGCAGGGCCGAGCGCGAACCAAGACTGCCATCAGCATAAATCTTGACAGAAGTCACGGAAAGACGCCCGGTTTTATAAACACCTTTCTTCATGAAATAATCAAAATTCTCTTCGGAAGGATTGAGCATCATCGTCATCCGTATTTTCAGAATTCCTGATTTCTGAAGGGAATCCGTGAACAGGATTGTCTTTTTGTCGCTGCCGGCATCGTTGACTGTGGTAAGTCCTGCGGCAAAACAGTTTTTTTCAGCCCGCAAAATGAGTTGTGTCATTACTTCTTTGTCGGCAGCCGGAACGCTTTCCCGCATCTTATCGGCGGCATTTTCTCCCAGTATACCGGTCATCGTCCCGTTTTTCACTTCCACCTCGCCCGGCTGAAAATTTTCAGGATGAATACCTGCTCTTCTTAAGGCTTCACCATTTGCCAGCAGAACATGTCCGTCTACGCGTACCAGAACTACAGGCCTGCTTGGAAACATCTCGTCCAGTTTTGTCCTGTCGGGAAATACCTTACCTACCCAGGTATTATGATCCCATCCCCGACCGAGAATCCAGTCATCAGGGGTTTCCCGCGACCATGCCTCGACATTCTTAAGCACTTCATCAAATGAACGTGTTCCCCTCAGATCCGCCTGGCGGAGATAATCGGCATATCCGATAAAATGACAATGTGCATCGATAAACCCCGGAAATACAGCTTTTCCACCGGCGTCCTCAACCACCCCTGCAATGAAATGATCAGTGATTTCCTGGTCAGTTCCAATGCCGGCGATTTTCCCATCCCTGATGGCCATGGAAGAAAAAATCTGGTTTTTGTCATTACAGGAATAAATTTTCGCGTTGATGACGAGCCGGTC
>JBLNAN010000076.1:0-3163 GCA_050259355.1 Syntrophothermus sp.
TGCAGGGTTCACCTTAACAGCACCCACGAATTAAAGGATCAGTCTTCCCTTTTCATTACCGAGGGTGATTCGGCAAGCGGATCGATTACCAAATCGCGGGATGTGAACCTGCAGGCTGTATTCAGCTTAAAAGGAAAGCCGCTTAACACCTATGGGTTGACAAAAAAGGTAGTTTATGAGAACGAAGAGTTTAACCTTTTACAGGCAGCCCTTAACATAGAGGACAGCATGGATGATTTGCGCTATAACAAAGTGATTATAGCCACCGATGCCGATGTCGACGGAATGCACATCCGATTGCTGCTCATCACGTTTTTCCTGCAGTTCTTCCCCGAGATCATTCGTCAGGGTCACCTGTTTATCTTCCAGACGCCCCTTTTCAGGGTTCGTAACAAGAAAGTAACGTATTACTGCTATTCGGAAGAAGAACGTATTTCGGCCATTCAGAAACTGGGAAAAACAGCAGAGATCACCCGATTTAAAGGATTGGGAGAAATCTCGCCAGATGAGTTTAAAAACTTTATTGGTCCCGATATTCGCCTTGACCCGATACAGATGAAAAAACACGAGTCGGTGCCTCAGATGCTGGAGTTTTACATGGGTAAAAATACGCCTGAACGACAGGATTTTATCATCGAAAACCTGTATGTGGAAGAGGATAACATATAATCAATACTTTTCATGAAAAGGTGAATGGGTTTACACAGAAGGAAAAATTTTGATTTGAAGGAGTTACAATGACTGAAGAATATAAAGAAGAATTCCAAAAAGAAGAAAAGAAAGATGGCATCACCTATTTGTCAGGAATGTATCAGCAATGGTTTCTTGACTATGCCTCCTACGTAATTCTTGAAAGGGCAGTGCCCTATGTGGAAGATGGATTAAAACCGGTACAGCGCCGAATCCTGCATGCGATGAGCATTATGGACGACGGGCGTTATAATAAGGTGGCCAATGTTATCGGGCAGACCATGCAATATCACCCTCACGGGGATGCCTCTATCGGGGATGCACTGGTTCAGCTGGGACAAAAAGACTTATTGGTCGATGTTCAGGGAAACTGGGGTAACATACTCACGGGAGACGGTGCAGCTGCACCCCGTTATATTGAAGCCCGTTTGTCGAAGTTTGCATTGGATGTGGTCTTTAACCCCAAAACCACTCGTTGGAAGTTATCCTATGATGGACGTAACCGGGAGCCGATAGCGCTTCCTGTAAAATTTCCATTGCTGCTAGCCCAGGGGGTAGAAGGGATTGCAGTAGGCCTTGCCTGTAAAATACTGCCTCACAATTTTATTGAGCTCATTGATGCCTCCATAACTTATCTGAAAGGAGGAGAATTTGAACTCTATCCTGATTTTCCCACCGGGGGATCGGGAGATTTCGCCCGCTACAATGACGGGATCAGAGGTTCTTCCATAAAAGTGAGGGCCAAGATTGAAAAGAAAGACAGCAAGACTTTGGTCATTACTGAATTGCCATTTGGCAGAACCACCTCTTCGCTGATCGAATCGATCATAAAGGCCAATGACAAGGGAAAGATCAAGATTCGCAAAATTGATGACAACACTTCTGATAAAGTGGAGATACTGATCCATCTTATCCCTGGCATGTCGTCCGACAAAACCATTGATGCTTTATTTGCTTTTACCGATTGCGAAATCTCAATATCACCCAACAGTGCCATCATTCTGGATGACAAGCCCAAGTTTATGGGTGTGAGTGAAATTCTGAAGCACAACACCGATCAAACAGTGATGCTTTTGAAACTGGAACTGGAGATAAAACGGGGTGAACTGGAAGAGGCATGGCACTTTTCTTCACTTGAAAAAATATTTATTGAAGAACGCATCTATAAAGACAAGGAGTTTGAAGATTCGGCCAATATGGATGAAGCCATTAGTCATATCGACCTGCGCCTTACACCATGGAAGCCTAAATTAAAAAGAGAAGTTACCCGGGAAGATATCCTGCGCCTGATGGAAATTAAGATGGCGCGTATCCTTAAATTCAACACAGACAAAGCAAACGATCATTTGCTGGCTATTGAAGCCGAGATTGAGGAAATTAATAATAAAATTGCCAATATCATTCCTTTCACCATTGAATGGTTTGAACGTCTACGCACAAAATATGGCAAGGGCAAGGAGCGCAAAACTGAAATAAGGAACTTTGAAAATATTGTGGCCTCCAAAGTGGTGGTGGCAAACGAAAAGCTATATTTCGACCGTGTAGAAGGATTCATTGGTACCAGTTTGAAAAAAGCTGAATACATCTGCGATTGTTCTGATATGGATGATGTGATCGTTTTCAGAAAAGATGGCACTTACATCGTATCAAAAGTTACGGAGAAAGCCTTTATCGGGAAGAACATATTGCATGTGGCCATCTTCAAGAAAAACGATAACCGCACCATCTATAATGTGGTTTACCGGGATGGGAAGAACGGGTTCGTGTACATGAAACGAATGGCTGTTACCGGTGTCACCCGCGACAAGGAATACGATTTGACCCAAGGAACTCCGGGATCTCGCGTTATGTATTTCAGCGAAAACCCCAATGGTGAAGCTGAAGTTTTGCGCGTTACCCTCAAACCGAAGCCACGCATTAAGAAGCTAATATTTGAAGTTGATTTTAGTGAACTGGCCATTAAGGGACGAGCCTCGATGGGTAATATCCTTACCAAGTTTGAAATCCATAAGATAGCGCTCAAAGAGAAAGGAGTTTCTACCCTTGGAGGAAGAAAGATCTGGTTTGATGAAGATGTGCGCAGGTTGAATTCAGACAACAGGGGTAAATACCTTGGCGAATTCAGCGGCGAGGATATGATCCTGGTCATTTATAAAAACGGCGATTACCTGATTTGTAATTTTGACCTGTCTAATCATTTCAACGACGGCATCATGTTTATTGAGAAATTTAATCCCAACAAGACACTTTCTGCCGTTTACTTTGATGCCGAGCAGGGCTACTACTATGTGAAACGTTTCCCGATAGATGAAACTCAGAAAGAAGTAAATTTTATTGGAGAGAATCCTGCCAACAAGTTGATTTGTTTCAGTTGGGCCGGACATCCACGCTTTGAACTTCAGTTTGGGGGAAAGAACGAGAGCCGTGAACCAGAAATAGTGGATGTAGCCGAATACATCGGGGTAAAATCTTT
>JBLNAN010000077.1:0-8605 GCA_050259355.1 Syntrophothermus sp.
CTCCAGATCGCCGATGATCCCGCTGCCGGCAGCTGAAAATTCATTTTCCAGAGAATACACGTCATAAGCCACTTCTTCGTATGGATGTATGTCTACCAGCGCATTGATGATCTTGTTCCTGAGATAGCCGGGCATCACCACTTCGATTCTGGTTTCTTTTTCGAAATGCAGTTCGTTTTTTTCGCCCACATACGGGTTTGCCAGTTCATTTGCCCTGAAAGTGCCTTCACCCGCGAGGTTATAACTGCACTGGTCGTAGTTGCCGATATGACCGGCACCCGCGGCGAATAACGCCTGCCGGATCTCGCTCGCTTTATTCTCCGGAACATAGGTAACCAGTTTCTGAAGAAATTTTGACCGGGGTTGAAGTATCCTGATATTTTGAAGACCGAATTTCTCTCCCATGTATTTATTCAGTCCTTCCAGTGCATTGTCGATACTGGTATGAACAGCAAAAATTGCCAGGTTTTCACGAACAGACCTGATCACCAGTTGCTGAACCGGGTCACTCCCGTTTATCTTTTTCAGCCCCCTGAATACCATCGGGTGATGCGATACAATCATGTTGCAGCCGTTTTCCCTGGCTTCATCCATCACTCCCCGCGTAATGTCAAGGCACAACAGAACCCCTGTCACGTCCTGGTCCAGGTTACCCGTGATCAATCCGCAGTTGTCATAATCTTCCTGCAGGATGGGAGGATAAAGATCTTCAAGATAACCGGTGATATCTTTTACTTTCATTTGCATTATTTTGAATCAAAAGTAAAAACTAAAACCAGAACTAAAAACAATTTATCCCGCATTTCAGATAACCAGAAAACATTTCACATTGCGTTATTTGTTAATATCCTTGTTCATAAATATACTGCCGGCCCTGTAATAGCAAAGCAGAAAAAGAAAACCTTTGGCGCTGAAAATCGGTATGCACAAATCATCTATTTATATCGTATCGAAAGATACTGTTCAGGCAGGTATGCTTACCTATCTGCTGAAATCTGATAATTTTCACCCGGTCATTCTGCATCCATCGGCGAGCGAGTGTTTTTATTCAATGGAAAAAGGAAGAATTCCTTCATTTATAATTTTTGATCAGAAGGAGCAACGAATCGGATTTGTTGATTTTATCCGTTCGGTTCATTCTTTTTCCAGGGAAATATCAGTCATTTGCCTTTTGGATCATGATGATGAGCCTATTGCCCGCGGGATTCTCGATAGCGGCGCATGTGACATCATCCTCAGGACCGGGAAACACCAGCACTGGATGAAAGAACTGATTGCGAACCTGGCGTTTCTTCAAAAGGAAAATTGGATATAAAATTACCTGGTTTTCAGGGGGACATGTAAGGCGTACATTTTTTTTAACTATTTTCGCTTTTTTCCTGTCCATGAAGCTAACGCAGATTCTGCTTTATCCGCTTGCGTTGTTGTACGGTTTCGTGATGATGATCCGAAACCTGCTTTTTGATCTTAAGATCTTCCGGCCGGTAAGTTTTCACATACCCGTGATCTCGGTTGGTAACCTGTCGTTTGGCGGAACGGGGAAAACACCTCACATTGAATATCTCATACATCTGCTGAAGGATAAATTTTTCACCGGAACGCTCAGCCGCGGCTATGGGCGTAAAAGTGAAGGTTTTGTGATCGCCTCGGTTAAATCCACCAGCAAGACCATTGGCGACGAATCGCTACAATACGTGCAGAAATTCACCACGATCAAGGTGGCAGTGGATGAAAAACGGGTCAGGGGTATCAGAAAATTACTGGAAACATTTCCGGGTCTGAAAGTTATCCTTCTGGATGACGCGTATCAGCACAGGTGGGTACAGCCGGGCCTATCACTTCTCCTCACCGATTATCATCAGTTGTATTGTGAAGATCATGTTTTTCCGGCAGGGCGACTCCGCGAATTCAGCAGCGGATCAAAACGGGCAGATGTGATCATTGTTACCAAGACGCCGAAAATATTTTCACCCATAACCCGCAGAAGGATCATCGAGGATCTGAAGCCGGCAAGTCACCAGAAAATATTTTTCTCCTATATCCGCTACGGGAACCCGGTTCCCGTCTTTCACGATTATCCGTGGCCGGAAAAATTATCCTACCTGCTACTTTTCACGGGTATTGCAAATGATTATCCCATCCGGGAACATCTCGAGCGAAAGTGTTCCAACCTGCACGTTCTGAAATTTCCGGATCATCATCAGTATACCTCTCAGGATCTTGAAAAAATCAGAAAAGATTTTGAAGATCTTCCCACACAGAAAAAAGCACTGATTACCACCGAGAAAGATTTTATGCGGTTACAATCCGCGGAAACAAGTAATTTTGTCAAAAATCTTCCATTATTTTATTTACCCATTGACGTGGAATTTCATCAGGATGATAAGACCGCGTTTGATAACCTGGTGCTGAATTATGTTGGGAAAAATCAAAGAGACAGTTGAATTTCTTCAGGCAAAGATTGATGTAAAACCTGATATCGGGATCATTCTTGGAACAGGCCTTGGCGGACTCGTGAAGGAGATCAAAGCCACGCGGATCATTCCCTACCATACTATCCCGAATTTTCCGGTATCCACTGTTAAAGGGCACAAGGGGCAACTGATCTTTGGCACCATGAATGGCAGGAACATCGTTGCCATGCAGGGCAGGTTCCATTATTATGAAGGATATACCATGAATGATGTGGTATTCCCCGTTCGGGTGATGCGGTTGCTTGGAATTCAGCTCCTGATCCTCTCAAATGCCAGCGGCGGATTACACCCGGATTTTGAGATCGGCGACCTGATGATCATCAATGATCACATCAACCTGATGAAGGATAACCCGCTGATCGGGACCAATCACGATGAACTGGGAACCCGCTTCCCTGACATGGGACACGCCTATGATGCTGCACTGATTGAAAAAACCTTCCTGATTGCAAACCGTCACGGGATAAATCTGAAGCAGGGCGTGTACGCGGCTGTTTCCGGACCTACTTTTGAAACGCCAGCCGAGTACCGCTATATCCGGACAATCGGAGCAGATGCCGTGGGCATGTCAACTGTTCCCGAGGTGATTGCCGCACGGCACATGGGATTGAAATGTTTTGCGTTCTCGGTCATCTCTGATCTGGGTGTTCCGGGAAAGATTGTTTACATCACGCACGAAGAAGTGATCCGTGCAGCCAGTGATGCAGAGCCCAAGATGACGCTGATCATTTCAGAATTGCTGAAGGAAATCTGATCACTTGTACATCGGCTGGTCCAGCACTATGATCTTCCATCTTCCGCCCAATGGTACATTTCTGTATTTGAAGAGATACGTGATGCCGATGCCGCCAAGCAGGGATGCGTAAACGATGGCATCGGTCCGGGTAAACAACAGATCATGCGAAATAGCGCTGTTGATCGTGTTGACCATGAAATACAAAATCCCCCCTTTTATCAATAGTTCCCTGATCCTGCGCGGAAGATAATTCTTCACTTTCACCGACACAACATCTTGTACCTTAACGGGAACCACATCAATATACAGAACAGAATCATTCATTCCGTTTAATGGCCCGGCAAGGACACGCGGTGGATTTACTGCAGAAAGAACCATTCTGTCACCAAAATGAAAAATGTACCTGTGTTTTGAGCCTACTTTCTGGAGCAGTAACGTTTTCTGGGAAAATCCGGAAAGAGCAAGAAAAAGGAAAAGCAGCAGGTAATACTTTTTCATAACAGGAAAACGATAAAGTTACTAAAATATTTTCGGGTTCAATTTCATAACCTTCAAGAACGACTATTGCTATCTTTGCCTGATGCAAAAGATATTTATCCTGCTCATTGTACTACTGGTTTTCTGCCGGTGCAGTGATCATGATAGACCTGCTGAAAAAGAAATTACACCGCAAAATACCGAACAAAAAAGGCCCGACTCCGTTTCCTCCCCTAAAGTGTCACGGCAACCTGCTCCTGATCCTGCCGTAGCCCGGAAAAAATTTCATCAGCATCATAAAAAACAACAAAAGTCTGTCAGGGAGGATTCGATCCCTTCACATATCCGCGACTCTGTAAGGCTTGTCAAGATCAGTTGGCTCAGGGAGAATGGTATACAGATCGATATGAATGAGCCGGGGAGCAAAAGATTTATTTTCAACGGAATTAATGACATTACCGATCATCCATTTTCAATTGTAAGCAGGGAGAAATTCCTTAAGATCAATTTTGACAATGATATCCTGGATAATACCGATCATTTCTACACCAATGGAATGCGTCTTGATCTGGTTACGTCCTCCATGGCTGCTCTCCCTTTCAGATACCTGATGCTTCCCTATCACGGGCACGGGATTAACTACTACGGTATAGCTTTGCTGCAAAACATGTATACACCATCCACCACGAAGGTAGGCGGGATTTTGCAGGGCGACAGACCGTATGCTGCTTATCTCTGTTTCAGTTATTACAAAATCACCAATGATCCGAGGAAGATGAAAAGGCAGACTTCAGATTTTTACCTGGGTGTGATCGGACCTTCCTCCGGTGGTGATTTCGTGCAGACCCAGTTTCATAAATCCGTTCCTACCAACAACGAACCCCTTGGCTGGCAATATCAGATACAAAACGACCTGGTGCTGGATTACAGTCTGAATTTTGAAAAAGGATTGGTTTCGAGTCCGAGGCTGGAATTAAATATAACGGGCGGAGGTGAACTGGGCACCCTGTATACCCATCTGCATGGCGGCTTCCTGTTGCGCACCGGGCTGATGAATCCATACTTCAGTAACCTGTGGGTTTTACCGGCTGACATTAACAGGAAAATGGGTTTTTATAATACGCAGGTATTTTTTTTCTTGAAAGCCAATGCCCAGGCAGTCGGCTATGATGCCACATTGCAGGGTGGAATGTTCAATCATTCAAGTGTTTATACCAAACCTGCTGACCAGATTTCCCGGTTCATGTTCAATGGATCGGCCGGATTAACGGTTTCTCATGGGGGAATGCGCCTGGACATAGAACAATTTCTGCTAAGTCCTGAGTTTCAAAAAGGATGGTGGCATAAGTGGGTGCATATCGGCCTTACCTTCTGTCTCTGATTGTTGAAAAATATTTCCCCGGAAGAAGGTTTTTAACCTGTAAATGCTCTACTTTTGGAGCATGGAGGAACAAGCAGACAAAAGCAATAACCCATCCAGGCAGGGAGGGGTCAATTTATCTGATAATCAACGAAAAAGGGCAAGGAAACCTGGTTTTAATGAATTTTTCGTTGAACATGGTAAGATCCCTCCGCAGGCGTTGGAACTGGAAGAAGCCGTTTTGGGTGCCATGATGCTGGAAAAGGATAAGCTGGCTTCTGTTATTGATATTCTGAAGCCTGAGGTTTTTTACAAAACAGAAAATCAGCTCATCTACCAGGCCATCATGGAGCTTTTCCGTATGCTGAAGCCCATTGATATCCTCACGGTTACCGAGCAGCTACGCCAATCAGGAAATCTCGAAATGGCCGGTGGCGCCTATTATATCGCGATGCTGACCAACCGGGTAGCCTCTTCTGCCAATATTGAATTTCATGCAAGAATTCTCCTTCAAAAGCATATCCAGCGGGAACTGATCCGGATTTCCTCGTCCATTATCACGGAAGCCTATGAGGATACCACCGATGTGTTTGATTTACTGGATAAGGCTGAAAATAATCTTTTTGCCGTCAGCGAAACGAGCCTTCGCCGTAATGTACGCCCGATGGATGACCTGGTCAGGGAAGCCATCGCGGATATTGCAGCCGGTAAAAACAATGACGGAACTTTAAAAGGTGTCGGATCGGGATTCACAGAACTTGACCGGATCACCTCGGGCTGGCAAAAATCCGATCTCATCATTCTTGCCTCCCGTCCGGGTATGGGCAAGACCGCTTTTGCGCTTACGATGGCCAGAAATATCGCGGTCATGTTCAAGAAAGCCGTGGCGGTTTTCAGTCTCGAAATGTCTGCCGTTCAGCTGGTGACCCGTCTCATTTCCAGTGAAACGGAAATATCTTCCGAAAAGCTCCGCAGCGGGCGGTTGGAAGAGTACGAGTGGGAACAGCTGAATTCAAAAGTTTCCCCGCTCATTGACGCGCATCTGTACATCGATGACACCCCTGCCCTTACCATCTTTGAACTTCGTGCAAAATGCCGGCGTTTGAAAGCCCAGCATGACATTCAGATTATCATGCTCGACTACCTTCAACTCATGCAGGGACCCGGTGAGCACCGCGGTAACCGTGAACAGGAGATCAGTACGATTTCACGATCGCTTAAAGCACTTGCCAAAGAGCTTGACGTGCCGATCATTGCCTTGTCGCAGCTGAGCCGTGAAGTTGAAAAACGACTGGTAAAAAAACCTATCCTTTCCGACCTCCGTGAATCCGGTTCCATCGAACAGGATGCTGACCTTGTGTTGTTCATCTACCGGCCTGAATATTATGCAAGGGAAGATCAGAATTATGACCCGCAGAATGATAACACTGCCGAAATTATCATTGCCAAAAACCGTCATGGTTCCACCAGGGATATCAAGCTGAAATTTATTTCGAAATACACCAAATTCGCTGATCCTGAATCAGATTATAGCCCCGGTGATACTATATCTCCCAACACATCGTTTGATGGACCAAAGACCAGGCTGGTCATGTCAAAAATGGATGAGCAAGAGAGAAATGATCCTTTTTAGAAAATACCGGAAAATTATCTTTTTTTTGCTTGCATACGTGCTGGCAGGGCCGGTCTATTCCGCGTCGCTGCTCATTCCCATGGATGAGGTGCAGAAAAATCACCTAAAGGCATACGGGATTGCATACTGGGTGCTGAAACAGGACCAGGAAATCGACTGGTTGCTGAATTACCGCGGTGGCAGTTTCATGTGCAACTATTCAAAAATGGTGGAAAATGAATGTCATGTCAGGGGCGTCACTTTTGAGGTTCTGGCAGATGCCCAGGTTTCCGCGCTTTTACAGGAGATTGCAGACCCGCAGGTGAACGAGGAGGTGATGAAACTTCACAAAGCCCCCAAAATCGCCGTATATTCTCCCAAAAACAAGCTCCCGTGGGATGATGCTGTTACGCTGGTGCTCACCTATGCCGAGATACCCTACGATGTGATCTACGACGAGGAGATCATCAATGGAACTTTACCTCTTTATGACTGGCTTCACCTTCACCATGAGGATTTTACAGGTCAGTACGGGAAATTCTGGGCTGCGTACCGGAATTTTCCCTGGTACAAGGAAGATGTGAATATCCAGGAAGCCATGGCAGCAAAACTGGGTTTTAAAAAGGTATCACAGCTTAAACTCGCGGTGGCGCAGAAGATCAGGGATTTTGTCGCCGGGGGTGGATACATGTTTGCCATGTGCAGTGCTCCCGACAGTTATGACATAGCGCTTGCGGCAGAGGGTGATGATATTTGTGATGTAATGTTTGATGGCGATCCTCCTGATCCTGACGCCCAGGCGAAACTGGATTTTTCAAAGTGTTTCGCATTCGAGAACTTCAAAATAAGCCTGAATCCTTATCAATATGAAGTTTCTTCCATCGATGTAACAGAAACGCGTCCAAAAAATCTCAACGAGACGAATGACTTTTTTACCCTTTTCGAATTTTCTGCAAAATGGGATCCGGTTCCAACCATGTTGTGCCAGGATCATGAGCAAATCATCAAGGGATTCATGGGCCAAACCACGGCCTTCAACGAAAAAGTCGTCAAATCAAGTTCTGTGGTCATGGGCTCCAATAAATCTTTGGGGGAGGTTCGGTATCTTCACGGAGAATATGGTAAAGGCACCTGGACATTTCTGGGAGGACATGATCCCGAGGATTATCAGCACATGGTCGGTGATCCGCCAACAGATCTGAACCTTCATCCCAATTCACCGGGATACCGACTGATCCTTAACAACATTTTATTTCCTGCCGCAAAAAAAGAAAAGAGGAAAACCTGATCAGATCAGGTAGCGGGTCAGCTTTTTCACCTTCAATACCGTTCCACCAATGGTATAATTCATCAGGTAGTTACAGGAATCAGAATGAATAAAATCGATAGAGGATGTGTTTACCGGGGCAGCCGCGACAGTTACTGATATCAGCCCTTCTATCGGCCAGGGACAACTTTCATATACCAGGGCAGTTTTAATATCGGAAGAAAAGGTATATCCCAGAGAAGAAACACCATTCATCTTACCGGAAAATTCAATATTTCTGGAGGGTCTGACCAGGGCTTCCAGTTCTGCCGAGAAAGACACATTGCCATTATTTACTTTTTCCATCCTGCCATTCACCATGACACTCCTAAAATGGCAACCCATTGCATCTTCAAAAACATTGGTAATGGTATCGTTTCCTGATAAAATATTATCATCCTCAGAATAACTGTTATACAAAATCACCGCCGTACTCCCCGGCAGAATAATGTCATTACTGCATTTCACCCGAACGATCCCGATGCGGATGATACTGTCGGCGCCCATGACGTGTCCGTAAGCGAAAGTGAAAATCTTAGTTGCAGAATCCCAGGAAACTGTAGCATTGTCAAGCTCTTTGGACGTACCGCTCATGATGGCAGAATCGCATCTGGCTCTGACCAGCATTCTGAAATTATAT
>JBLNAN010000078.1:0-14824 GCA_050259355.1 Syntrophothermus sp.
ACCGCGGGATTGGTAACCTGTGGCATGTGTGCAAGTATCTCTGTCAGCCATTCCGGATTGATCTTGCAGGCACAACCAAGACTATGGGTATACCGGGTTAATTTTATACGCTCATCGGAAATAAATTCATCGCGTTTATGGTCACATAGCTTCCGGTAAGCGGAGATAATGATGGCCGCGGCGCTTTCAATCTCAGACCGGGTCGACATCCTGCCCAGGGAGAACCGTACGGTACCCATGGCATATTCATCCTTCACCCCCATGGCCTTGAGCACCGGGGATATAACCTCGCTACCGGAATGACAGGCGGCACCGGCGGAAGCAGCAATTTCCGGCATAGCCTGCAGCAACAGCGCGGCTTCTACCCCCGGGAAACTGATGTTCAGGGTATTGGGCAATCGTTTTTCCGGATGACCATTCAGTTTGACCCCGGGTAATTCTTTCAGTATGCTTTGGTACAGGAAATCTCTCAGCTCACGGACAGGGGTAGTTCTATCAAGATACAACCCGGCCACTTCAGCGGCTTTTCCCAATCCGGCAACAGCCATTACATTTTCTGTTCCTGCCCTTTTGTTCTGCTCATGGTCGGCCCCATGAATCAATTTTTCGAGTTTCACGCCCCTGTGGATGTACAAGGCGCCAACCCCTTTTGGCGCATACAGCTTATGTCCTGCAACCGACAGAAGATCGATCTGCATTTCATTCACATCCACCCGGATCTTGCCGACGCTCTGTGCAGCATCGGTGTGAAAAATGATTCCTTTTTCCCGTGTTATTCTTCCTATTTCAGCGATGGGCTGGATACTCCCGGTTTCATTGTTGGCATGCATGACAGAAACCAGAATCGTTGCAGGCGTGATTGCTTTTTCAAGAACACCGGGATCCACGATGCCGTTTTCATCTACCGGAAGCCAGGTGATGTTGAAGCCTTCCGTTTCCAGGTACCTGCACACTTCAGTCACCGCCGGATGCTCGATACAGGTGGTAATGATATGATTACCCTTGTGGCGAAGTCCGCGGGCTATTCCCTTGATAGCAAAATTATTGGCCTCGCTCCCGCCACTCGTGAAAATAATTTCGTCAGAATGACAATGCAGCAAGGCCGCCAGTTGTGATCTTGAATTCTCAACTGCTTTCCTTGCTTTTATTCCTTCTTCATGAATACTGGAAGGATTTCCAAACAGGCTGGTCAGGAAAGGCCTTATCACTTCTGCCACTTCAGGGTCAAGTGGCGTGGTGGCATTGTAATCAAGATAGATCTGTGACATGATAACAACGTTCTTTAAATTCAAACAGGACCTGTAAAGGTATTTCTTCTTTGCCGGAAACTCCGGCCGGAATGATGGAGGACGGATTCCTTAATGAAAGCGTATGCTCATATGCTTTATCATAATATTCCAGTGAAATGGACACAACCTTATCAAAATTGCCCTCGGTCAATGCTTCCCTTGCAGCTTTCAGCCTTGTACCTCCCAGTTTTTCTCCGATTTTAAGAAGGCATTCCTCGAGGAACCCTGCCGGTAAGGAAGCATAATCACCCACCAGCCTCCGGATTCTCTTTTCAGCAGGTTCTTCAATCTTTAGCAGGGGACTGACCATCATCCGGAAAAAGATTTCCTCAGGAACCGACACCCGTCCGATATTCCGGCTTTCATCTTCCAACCAGATGACCTTGTCAGGATCCATTTCAACAAGTGCAGCAAAAAGATCATTATAAAACTGTTCGTTGGTAGGCTGAAACCCGTCCGGTCTTCCGCCGAAAGCGGATCCTTTATGATGTGCCAGCGCTTCCAGATCAATTACCTGCTCGCCCTGATTTTTCAGCAGGTACAGCAAATCGGTCTTACCGCTGCCGGTTTTTCCCCCTATCACGATAAATTTCCAGTTCCTGCTGAAATATTCATGAAGGTAATTTCTGAAGGCCTTGTAGCCTCCCAACAACAAACCAACCTGGTATCCAGCCAATTCAAATAGCCAGGCCATGCTTTCGCTGCGCATTCCGCCTCTCCAGCAATGAACAAGCACCTGTTTACCCCTGACGCGGCCATGCAGTTGCTTGATAAATCCGGCCAGTTTGGGACCGGCAAGTTCCAGTCCTTTCAGCACCGATGCTTCCCTTCCCGACTTTTTGTATAACTTTCCCACACAGGCACGTTCTTCATCATTGAATACCGGCAGATTGAGAGCACCCGGGATATGGCCCTGCGCGAATTCAGATTCTGAGCGAACATCAATCACCGGGAGAGTCCTTGAAAGGAGAAGGAATTCATCAGGATGCAGGGATTGAGCCATTTTCAGTGATTTTTGCAAAGGTAAGAATTTTGATACCGGCACGGGGTTTGACATTCGCCGGCTGGTATCATAATTTTTAGTACCTTTGTACTACATTTTTTAATCCTTTCTAATGAGCGAACGGATCAATCATGAATGCGGGATTGCCCTGATAAGACTACTGAAACCGCTCGAGTACTACCTCTCAAAATACGGCACCCCTCTTTACGGAATCAATAAGCTTCATCTGCTCATGCAGAAGCAGCATAACCGCGGGCAGGACGGGGCTGGTGTGGCCAATATCAAATTTGACCTTCAGCCGGGGCACAAATATATCAACCGGGTCCGGTCAAATTCAGATTCAGCCATCAAGGATATTTTTACAAAATGGACTGCACCCTTGCAGGAGATCGCTGAAAGGAATCCGCAACGGATGAAAGACATCGACTGGCTGAAGTACAATGTTGACTGCATCGCTGAATTATACCTGGGTCATCTTCGCTATGGCACTTTCGGAAAAAACAATATTCTCAGCATTCATCCTTTTGTCCGCGAAAACAACTGGATGACCAAAAACCTGGTTCTGGCGGGAAACTTCAACCTGACCAACGTGGACGAGTTGTTCAACAAGCTTATCGATCTTGGACAATACCCGGTGGAAACCTCCGACACGATTACGATCCTTGAAAAAATAGGTCATTTTCTCGATGAGGAAAATGAAGCGCTGTACCATCAGTTCAAGGAACAGGGATTCCAGAAACGGGATATTTCCCAGCAGATCGCTGCGAACATGGATGTGCAGAAGATTCTGAAAAATGCCTCTAAAACCTGGGATGGCGGATACGTGATCGCGGGAATGCTGGGTCATGGCGACGCCTTTGTCATGCGTGATCCAAGCGGCATCCGTCCGGCCTATTATTATAAAGACGATGAAGTTGTGGTGGTTACTTCTGAAAGACCGGTTATTCAGACCACCTTCAATGTGGCATACGATTCCATTCTGGAACTGAAACCGGGATATTCCCTCATCATCCGGAAAAACGGTGAAGTCAGCGAGAAACAATTCCGCAAACCCCTTGAAAAGAAAGCCTGCTCCTTCGAAAGAATTTATTTTTCCCGCGGAACGGATAAGGACATCTACAGGGAACGGAAAAAGCTGGGACAACTGCTCACCCCGGCCATCCTGAAAGCCGTCGACTATGACATTGAAAACACGGTTTTCTCGTATATCCCCAATACCGCTATTGATGCTTATTATGGAATGATCGAGGAAACCGGCAATTTCTGCGACAAGGTGAAACGCGACAGGATCCTCAACCTGGGTAAGAATCTCACTCCGGAAGGTCTTGACCAGATCCTGAAACTAAAACCGAGGGTTGAGAAGGTAGCGGTTAAGGATATGAAACTCCGCACTTTCATTACACAGGATTCGCAGCGCGACGATCTTACAGCCCACGTGTATGATATTACCTATGGCAGTATCCGGAAAGGATTGGACAACCTGGTAGTGCTGGATGATTCAATCGTTCGCGGAACCACGCTCAAACAAAGTATTTTGCGGATCCTGGATCGTCTTCATCCTAAAAAGATCATCATTGCCTCTTCCGCACCGCAAATCCGCTATCCCGACTGCTACGGCATCGACATGGCCAAACTTTCCGATTTCATAGCCTTTAAGGCAACCATAGAATTACTGAAAGAAACCCACCAGGAACATATTATCAACGACGTTTACAAGCGTTCAAAGGCCCAGGAAGGATTGCCCAAGGAAAAGTACCAGAATTTCGTGAAAGAGATTTACAAGCCTTTCAGCGCGGAAAAGATCTCTGAAAAGATCTCAGAACTGCTGATCCATCCCAGTGTAAAGGCGAAGGTGCAGATTATATTTCAATCCATCGAAAGTCTTCACGAGGCTTGTCCCGGTCACACCGGCGACTGGTACTTTACCGGCGATTATCCCACCCCGGGCGGAAACAAGGTGGTTACCCATTCTTTCATTAATTACATTGAAGGAAAGAACGTCCGCGCTTATTAGACTTCAGCAGCGTTTTCATTTTCCTCAGCGAGAATCTTTTTGATTTTTTCCATGATCTCGGTAAACTCATGCGGATTCAGCCTGAGTTTTTCCTTTTTGAAATCGATATCATAGATGGTATTGATGGGAACCAAATGAATATGTGCATGAGGAACTTCAAGCCCGATGACCGCCATTCCGATTTTTTTACAGGGAACGACCTTTTCTATTGCTCTGCCAATTCTTTTGGCAAACAGAAAAAGACCTGAATAAAGTTGATCATCCAGATCAAAAATATAATCCACCTGCTGTTTCGGAACCACGAGGGTGTGACCTTTTGCAAGCGGATTTATATCGAGAAATGCATAAAAATTATCATCCTCCGCGATGGTAAACGCGGGGATATCTCCCCTGATAATCTTGGTGAATATGGTTTCCATTCTTCTATAGCTTTATACGAACAGTTCCCGGACTTGCTGTCCCGGGAACCATCACTGATGTTACTATACAAAAATAAGGAGAAAAGAGGATAAAGATTTCAGATCCTTGAAATTTCGATGATCTCAAAGGCCATTTTGCCAGCCGGAACTTCAATTTCCACGTTTTCACCGATTTTTTTTCCGAGCAGGCCTTTGGCAATTGGAGAGTTGACAGAAATTTTACCCAGCTTCACATTGGCTTCATTCTCAGGCACGAGGAGATAGGTAAGGATATTCCCGTTTTTAATGTTTTTAATCTTGACATTGGAAAAGATCAATACCTTGCTCTGGTCCAGTTTTGATTCATCGAGCAAACGGGCGTTGCTCAGTACCTCCTGCATTTTGGAGATCTTGAGTTCAAGCATGGACTGGGCTTCTTTGGCAGCGGCATATTCTGCATTTTCTGATAAATCACCCTTATCACGGGCTTCAGCTATCTGCTTTGAAATCGCCGGGCGCTCGATGGAAGTAAGCCTGCGTAATTCTTCCTTAAGCTTTTCGATTCCTTCCTGTGTATAGTATTTGAGTTCCGCCATAATTCGTCATTTTTACTACCGACAAAATAAGCCAAAAGACCCTTAATCAAGGGTCCTTTTGCTTATTCAAAATTTCTAACGGATTATAAATCCGTATGTTACGATACTTTTTAGAAATTAAGTTTTATTCCAACACTATGTGTACCTGCATAAGGATTTGTTGCTCTGAAAGAGTAATCAATTCCTATGCCTCTTTCTTTTTCTTTATCAAACGGCACCGATACACTAAATCCTGCAGAGAGTCCGGTGAGAACACTGCCCCTGTCGGCTACATTCTTCTCAAAGATACCATCCTCATAGGTATATCCGGCACGAATTGATAAATAATATTTTAAAGCATATTCTGCGCCGAGGGTAAACTGGTCTTTGGTGAAGGAGTTTGACTGGAAGTTACCGGCAAGGGTGAACCTGTGAAGTTCTCCGAAGAGGAAATCATAAGAAGCACCAATCCTCAGGGTAGCGGGCATTTCATAAGCTTCCGAGCGTTGTGACACCGTAAAAAGATCATTTTCGTTGCCATGACCGGGAATAATACCACGGAAAGATAAACCGTCGCCACTGAACTTCATGGTAGGACCTACATTTTTCAATGCCACACCAAACTTTATCTGTTCCTTGGATCCCGTGATATACTGGATACCGGCATCAAGGGCAACACCCTGGGCGCTCGCGTCATCGATGGATTCGGAGATAAGCTTAATGTTCAAACCACCGTAGATACTGTTTGAAAACGCTTTCGAGTACGCGAGGTTGATGTTGAGATAACTGGGTTTAAAAACACCTACATTGCCTTCTGGGGAAGCCACGGTCGTTCTGTCAATTTCACCAAAGTTCATTGACATAACCGCGATTGTAAGGGCTCCCTTGTTGTTTCCCAGTTTCTGGGAAACGCCGAAGTTATAGATGCTAACGCCTGAACCCTGGAGCCAGTCTGTATACGCGAAAATGAGTTCAGTTCCCTTGGTGGATGCGCAACCAGCAACGTTAGAGAACAAAGCCTCAAGTCCGTATGCATTGGCCGTATTTACGGATCCCCATCCCGAGCCTCTTACCCAGGGGTTGATCAGCAATTCAGAAGCGCCTGCCTGCCCTGCACGGTCTTTGTTTCCGGCAACGGCATTTCCCTTGGGCGTAACCAACAAACCCAGAAAGAATATTGCGATTAAGAAGCTATATATGTTTTTCATATTCCTGAATTTTTTTGTTTCTATGCGATTTTATGGTCGGGATTAGTAAGAATTTAAGTCAGTGGGACGCAATATTCCAAACCATTTAATGGTACGTTCTCCATACTGGTCAGACTTCACGTGGATCAGATATACGCCTCCTGCAACAGGAATACCGGCGTAATTCTTAAGATCCCAGTCAATGGAAGTCTTGGGTTCAGTATTGATACCATCAGTGGAAGTTCTGGGATAAGGAATACCAGATTTATCGACGTCAAACTGACGAATTACTGTTCCGTTGACATTAAATATCGTAACCGTACATTTCGGGGGAAGGTTAACGATCTTTATGCGGTTGTCAAGCTGGTTCCTTTCATAATCATCATATGCATAGTAAGGATTCGGAACAACATTGATCAGATCAAGCTGAGAAACAAATTTATCAGTCGATTGTTTTTCAGTAGCGATGGAAGCTGTATTGAAGGAATACATGGGCCAGGATTTATTTTCCTGATTATTCACGTAATCTGATGGCAATGGTGTTGAATAATACCGCTGGTAGGGCTTGGAAATTCTGATCTTGATCTTGCAATCATTGCTCAGCCAGAGATCTTCTTTTCCGGGAACGGCCATCGGAATTCCAACATACATACACGGGAACCATTTGTAACGTCCATAAGAGGAGCCAGCGAGTCCGCCGTGTGGCTTCGACCAGTAGACTCCACCGTCATAAGCGGGGAAATCAAGAGTAACGGTTGAACCAACTTTGATTATTGAGGAGCCCATGATATATACATAGTGCATACCTCCGAAAATCGGGGTACCCATGGCATCAAACTCGACGCTGGTCGGGTTGAATTTCATGTCGCGGCCATTGTTGCCTACCATCCATGAATTTTCACCAAAAACAATGTTGAGACGTTCACCGGTTTCGAGATTGATAGCATATCCGGGGAACCAACCCATACTCATGCTGCCAAGGTAGTTCGAATTCTTTAAAGGATCCGTACTGACAACACCCGTGTCACCGTCAGCATTTACAGAGGCATGTGCACGAAGTTCAAATCTGGCGACTCCGCCTTCTGCAAGTGATTTGATGTTGCACATTTCAACAACCGGGCAACGCGTCCATTTAGATTTATCAGGAGTCATTACGATATCCACGCTGGCAATCGTCGAAAGATTACTGAAAGCGAGGTTTTTGAGTTTAACCGGTCCTATACCTTCAATATCATCTGTTTTAGCTGCAAGTACGTAAGGAGCCCAGGTTCCTCCCTGAATTTTGGCGTAATCCTTATTCGGGTCGAGAGGATTATAATCAGACATGTCGTAGTCATTGTTCGGAGAAACATCACCGCGATAAGTTCCTGAACGAATCCAGTTTTCAACATCTCCCGGTAGATCATTATCTGCAATACCGCCCAGCCAGCGTTTGGTACTGTCTTCATAAATGGCAGCAGGAGCTTCTATCAATGCATTACCTTCATATTTCAGCATGGCAGTTGCAAGAGAATCGCCCGGGAATGGAACCTGATTGATCTGAAGTGCAAGACCGAGGTCGAGGAACAACTGTTCGTAAGGATAAATAGTAGTGGTATCTCCACGATAGGATCTTCCAGTATTCTTATCGATAAGGGTCCAGTTTCCGAACATGATCTCCTTATTAGTGTAAGGCGAAATGGACGGCATTTTCTGCATGGAGTCAAATTTCAAAATATACTCACCAGCAACCACGTTGAGCGGGTCAATAACTTTTACCTTCAGCGGACCGGCACCGGCCTTGTAAACGGGATGATACGCAATAGGATAATCGGGATCGCCCAGTTTGTTGGTTGCACTGTCAGCAAGCGGCTTGGAAAGAATTTCAGCAACTGTCTCATCAGAAAGTTCAAGTTTCATTCCACCATTACCCTGTCCTTCGATACGCGTGATAACCGGACCATCACCATAACCGGCATTGGAAACATCGCCGAGGTTGATATGCGGAATCGCGGTATACGTCTTGATATTGTTTCTTCCCCTCAGGTAAGGAGTCATCTGCCCCTTATTGATTGAGTCAGGAGAATAGGGTCTGAAATTATTGTAAGCATAGGATACCGCCAGATAATAATATTGCTTGTGATTGACAAGCCTGGGGTTGTCCGTGGCAAATTTATCTTCTTTAATAATCACGGTATGCTCAATGCCCTTGTTGGCACCGGTTACCATGATCTGACCAACATTACCACCCAGATCAGCGTTATAGGTCCAGTTAACGAGTTTTGATGCAGCGTTCTTCACATCACACTGGTAAACCAAACGAACCTTGTTGGGATCATCAATGTCAGAAGCACTAACGGTAGCATCTTTACACTGGAAGATCTGATAACCTTCAAAACGGTACAAAGAGTCATTTCTCTTATTATGTGGTAAGTTATCCGGGTTCGGGATGTTCGGGTCGAATTCAACATATTTTTCCTGGTAGTTGTTACCACCATCGTTGGTCTTCCTGTTGGAAATGTAAATAATGACCTGTTTATCCATTTCCTGAATGGTAAGATCCGGTGCATTCGGTCCGTTAAGTACAGCGAAACAGTTGTCAAAAAGTTTCTGACATTTGTCATCAACAGCTTTCAGCAGTTCAACAGAAGCCCAGGGGCCACCCGTTGCTGCACGTGCCCAGGGAATACCAACCGTAATGTAGTTACAAGCACCGGGTTCCAGTGTGAATGGACCAGCAGACTGCATGAAACGACGGTCATCCGGTGCATTTCCTGCAAGCTGTTCGGTCCAGTCTTTCGGACCACCATAAGGCTGTCTGCGTACACCCCAGTCGCAAAGGTCGGAAGTGCCGGGGAACATGAAGTCGCACTCGGGACCGTAACTTGAAGGCGGGTGGGCATTTCCGCCATACTTCATTTTCTGTCCGTCAATCCAGATACCCTTCAGCATGTTGTAATATTCGGGTGCATACCGGGGATCCTGCATATAAGCGGGAACACCCTGGTTGTTGTGGTAAACGAACCTGCGCATACCAAAACGTTCGTTATCAGGAATACCATCACCGAAGTTAACCCCGTTGATCGCCATCTGATCTGCCTCGAAAGAACTTGAAAGCAACGCATCACAGGAAGCAAGAGTTCCTGTAAACCTGGGATTGTCACGTCCGTCTTTGTCCATATAAGGTCCCTGGAAGAAGTCCACACCAATTGCCGGGGGATTACTTCCGTATGCTTCAACCTGACCGGTACCATCAATGGGCTTACCATTGTAGCAGTAGCCAAGTCCTCTTACAACATCGCAACCTACAAAGTCATCTTTTGCATATCCCAGATCGGGGTCAACCCACTGGCTGAAATAGGTTCCATCCAGCGTATAGGTTGAACGGTTGATGATTTCGTAGCTATAGAAAGTCATGTTGTTGATCTCGTCATTCGTTGCAAAAGCAAATGCTTGTGCACGGATTTCAAGTCCGATAGGTTCACCCTGTGTTTCAGAGTGGATATTTCCTTTATCATTGAATACATTCCAGAGAGTCTGGTCACCTTTCAGTACCTGGTCAACCAGGATACCCAGGGTATCATCAACTTCACCATTACGTAATTTTGCTCTTGCAATTTTTTCGCCGGGTTTCAGATACCTGGGGCAAAGTTTATTGGCAAAATCATAGTAAGGATAATCACCCTGCGAAGGATTATAAACACCATCGCCATCTTTATCAAAGAAAGGTGCCAGATAATAAGCCTGTCCTTGTGACCGGTCACCTTTTGCAGGCCATTCAAGAATAGAACGGGGAATTACATAATCAGGAAAATCATCCGGAGCTTCTGATGCAGCAATGAATTGCTGAACTTCTTCCCTGGTCATCTGATAGATCTTGTCATACTTGGCGCAGGTCTGGGCGTCAACAGCGGCTGTTCCGTCAGTGGTCAGCGGCCCGGGCCAGAAGTCGTTGTGCGTATGCGACGGGTTGATGTTGGGACCCTGTCCATATTTATAAGCTGCCAGCTTAAGGTTGTTATTCTTGTCGATACCACCGATCCAGAGGGACATGGAGAACATCGACATTTTCTTTGAACCTTTCGGGATTTCATATTCTGCATTTTCAACAAACCAGCCGTTACCATAAGAATAGATAATGGTTCTGACATTGTTGATGTTGAGATATTTGAAAGCAGACCCGGGTTCACAGCCTGCCGCAACAGACTTGATCTCTTCGGTGCTTTTATTGTTCTTTACCGGCCATTCCCTGGAAAAACCATACTGCAGGAATCCCAGAAGGCAGAAAGAAAGCAATAAGATTCTATATATATTTTTCATAATGAATGAATTTTTTATTTTTCTATTCTCTTTCAGTTTGTGGCAGTTGATTAGAAGTTGAACATGATACCTAACCTGGTCTGACGGGGCGTACTGTAATTATAGGGATTATCGATATAGATGGAATAAAGATCCCTGTAAGACTGTACATTCACCTGCTGGTTGATCTGGTTCTGGTACTCGGGAGCGCTCAGATAGCCATCGTCGGAAGCTGAACCGGTAGCCGGGTAAACGTGGGTTACGTTCAGCGTGTTGAGCAGGTTGAGTACTTCGAGATAGATATTCATCGAAGCACCTTTCTTTCCAAGCGCAAGGTTGATATCCTTGTCAACCCTGAGGTTAATGAGGAACTGCCAGGGCAAACGTGCACCGTTAACTGTTCCGGTGATCGGGCCCATGCCACCGAAAGGCATGATGCGGCTTGATTTGGTATAAGGATATCCGGATCCTCCCGTGAAAGTGAGGTTTCCACCGAAGTTGGACAGGATCTGGATGGGTGCTTTGCCACTCTTGGTACGGTTGATCGTGGGTCCGTTGTACTCTTTTCCACTTCCCCAGCGGTAGTCAACCGACACGTTGAAAGAATGTCTTCTGTCGTATGACAGCGGGTTCATGGTACGAAGGTTTGGCTGATCCGAACGGATAATGGTGGAAGCTGCATCGGCATCTGATCCGGTTCCGTCGGCAAACTGAAGGGTATAATTGAAACGGATACGGGCATTGCCAGTTCTTCTGAGGTCGTAGGTAAGGGTAAGACCTTTAACTGTACCAAAGTCGATATTGGTATAGGAATAATAGGTCTTGGGATAAGCACCGCTCAAACGGTACTGCTGGATCTGGTCGCGCATTTCACGATAGAAAACCGACAGTTTCAGTGAAGAGGCATTGTTGATCTTCTGCTGGAAACCCAATTCATAATCAATGGTCTTTTCGGGTTTCAGATTCGGGTTGTTGATGGTTCCGCTACCACCTTTATCAATGAAGTAGTAGGAAATCGGGTCGATCCTGATTCCTGAAGTAGGACGCTGGGTGAGAATGTCATAATGTGCATAGAACAGAGCGTCGTCAGAAATCGGGAAGGAGAAAGAAATACGGGGCATCAGGTTGGTCTGCGGCTTGTAATCTTCAAAAACATCAGGCGTCAGCACCTTGTTGGCAGGATCCACGAGATAAGGTTTTACGCCGGTCGGGTCAACGATTCTCGGGTCACTCACCGGTGTTCCTTCTGCATTGTACCATTGGTTTCCGTTACGGTATCCCTTGATTTCCGTGGGTTTATCCACATCATCAACATATACCACGTAATCAGAGCCGATACCAGCGGGATGATTTACTTCCACACCGCCGAAATCTGTTACTTCACCAGCTGTTTTCGCGGGATAGAAGAGGTAAGGATCCTTCAGCACCATCTGGTTTGCATCAAAACGGTCAACGCGGAGACCGATGTTGAAGATAAGGTCGCGGAAAGCAAATTTATCCTGAATAAAACCTGCCATGTAGATGGGCTCATAAGCACCGATCTCGCGGCTATAGTTGCCGTTTGCATCGGTCTTGGTAAAGAAATCGTTGAAGCTGGGTTTGCCTTTCAGCTTGTTTCCCTGGTAATCATAACCATAATAACCGATTTTCGGGGAACCACCATAATAGAGTTCATCGGCCGTAAACATATCCAGTGAGAACAGTTTGTCGTTCAGCTTCAGGGTATGCATCTGCTGATCGCGGTCATAATAGTTAATGGTGTTATCGGTGAAGTTATAGGAGTTCACATCGATGAAATCGGTACCATCAACCGGAAGTCCGAGTTTTTTCCTCAGCTGGATGTCGAAATTGGTCTGTAACAGGGGGACATATTTCCTGTAATAATTAATGGTATCCATGTAGATGCCATCGCGGTAAACGGGCACCGGGTTGGATTTATCAAGTTCCTTGATATGAGCATTGGTATTACCGTACATTACATCCCAAAGACCGGCACCGTCGATTCCCCATGAAGAGGATGATCTCTGCTGATACTGCAATCCCATCTGGATTTCATGATTTCCAAGGTCAGCAGCAAAGGAAGCCTGTACTGAATACTGGTCGGCAATTGACTTATTGAATCCATTGGCACGGGAACCTACATTGGCCCAATAACCGTATACGGCATAAGGCTCCATTCCATTGATAAGACCTTTACCGCCAATGAGCTCGTCCCTGTTGGTGTAATGTCCTTCTTTATCGAACAATGAATAATACTGGCTCGTCCAGTCGGATGATTCGGGGTTGAAAGTTCCGGGAACATAAACCAGCGCGGTATCACGGAAAGCGCTCTGGATGAAACCGGTTTTTCCGAGAATGGTATCAACACCGGGCTGATAAGCACGAACGGTGTGGGTTGAAAAGCTCCCTACATAACCATATTTGAAAGGATCATCCGTCAGGCTGGCGTCTTCGGTTTTGCCACCGGTCCTGGAGAAGTCACCACTTAAAGAATAATATACGTTTTTAACAAACGATTTGCTGTCGTTGCCCGTGGGGAAACGCTGGGTAAAACGGGCATTCACCCTCCAGGTGTTGCTGGTGGAATGCTGGTTGTTCATCCAGTTCATCAGACTGGAATTATAGCTGAATCCGTAGCCATCGTACAGGTGATAGGTACCACCAAGAGAAAGGTTGATGGTAGGAGCGATACGAATATCGATCTTACCGGAACCATTGATGTCATAAAAATCAGAATTCAGAGAATATTTTGTGGTTTCAAGATCATTGTTGTTGATGAACTCGGCATTGTAGTATACCGCGGTTCCGTCGGATGAAAGACGCAGGGGGTTTTTCCTGATCCTGTCGAGAACATCATCTTTTACTTTATGCAGTTCAAACGCAGCGGGGGCACCATCTTTCTGGTAAACAAATTCACCGGCTGCAAAATAGCCCATGATAGGGGTTTTGGTACCTTTTAAAGTATCTTTCTTTGAGAACAGGGGTCCCGTGAAATTAAGACCCACGCGGTTGTAACCGAAACGGTCAAGGTACTGCGAAGTCTGGGCATCAATACCGGCATTGAATTCCCTTGAAGGTCCCTTGGTGGTAACACTGATGATACCACCGGTAGCGTCACCGTAACTGGCGGGAGTACCACCGAGGATAACCTCGACCTGCTCGATGGCAGACTGCGGCAGGGCGGTGGATCCAACAACGCGGATACCATCTATATAATAAACGGTACCGGATGAACGCTGACCGCGCATGGAGGTGATGTTACCGTTAGCATCGGTTCCAACACCACCGACCGTGGTTGCAACGGCATCGGCAGACTTGTTTGCCATTTTCGAAATTTCTTCAGAGGTCACCGTACCACCGGAAACCGTCTGGTCCTTGGAGATCAGGGGCACCTTATAAGTGGTGATCTCGACTTCCTGGAGCTGCGTGGTCTGCGGATTAAGCGCGATATCCTGGAAGGTGATTTTGTCGGCCAGGATTACGACACCTGACATAACAAACGGGGTATATCCCACGTAACTGGCTTTGAGGTCAACTTTTCCGGGAGGAATGGGTTTGATCAGAAAGTTTCCGTCGAAGTCTGATGTGGATCCGCCCACCTGAACACCGCCAACCTCAACAATAACGTTCGCAAAGGAGATAGGCTCCTTGGTAACTTTATCGGTAAGTTTTCCTTTCAGGGTACCGGATCCCGTTTGTGAATATACTAACACACTATTTGTTAGTACAAAAGCAATGGCTAATAGTAAATGTCTGAACATACCATTTATTTTATGTTAGATTATACTTTGATGCTTGATTTATGCTGAAAAAGTTTGTAAAGGTAACAATTAATTAAAATAATTTCCAAATCAATTTTTAAGGGTTAAAATATTAAAAATCTGTCTAAATAACCCATTTAGCCTATGTTCCCAAATTTTTACTGTTTGCATTTACCACCCCCGGGCGGCTTCACCGGGGTCTTTTTCTTCGCTCCTTTTTTGGCTTTTTTCATCATTTGGCGGGTTTCCTTACTTTGATTTTTGTTATGTTGCTTCACCGCCGTCTCGTAATCTTTTTGGGCCTTTTTCTGGTTTTTTT
>JBLNAN010000079.1:0-3157 GCA_050259355.1 Syntrophothermus sp.
GATCTGGATACCCAGCGGCCGCTCCGACTCCGCGAAGGTCATCTTCAGGGTGCTTTTTTTCGCATCGCGGATCAGACCTTCCGACGAAATAAACTCCGTGATCAGAAGATCAGCGCCATACGACTTGCAGATCCGCCTGAAAGGTGAATCCGTTATGTCCTCCATGGGGGCCATGATGAGAGGACAGCTTCCCAGTTCTATATTGCCAATCCTGACCAAAATGTCGTATTTTTGCTGCAAAAGTAATCATTTTGGGACCACTGCATCATCTGTCGCCCCCGGCCAAGCTGGTTTTCCTTTTAATGCTAATCCTGGCAGCTTTTCTGTTCGTCCTTGTCGCGGGAATGCTCCTGGCCTGGCCTCTCTTTCACGTGAATCTTCTGAAGGATATGAAATTGATGAGTGATATTAATAATCCCGGTATCATTGGTTTCCTCAAATTTCTGCAGACTTTTCAATCCATTGGTCTTTTTATTTTGCCACCCTTACTGGCGGGTTTTTTCTTCGAAAAAAATCCTGTCCGGTACCTGGGGATGAAAACCCTTCCCGGCAGTCAGGTCTTTATCCTTACCTTTATCTTTCTTTTTGTTTCATTGCCCCTGATTAACTGGATGATCTCAGTGAATGAAATGATGAAGCTACCGGAATTTCTCGGGGGAGTTGAGCAATGGATGAAAGATGCCGAGGAGCAGGCCGCCGGCCTTACAGAGGCTTTCCTGAAAGCTGATTCCTTCACGGTTTTCCTGATCAACCTGTTCATGATCGCCGTGATCCCAGCTATCGGTGAGGAACTGTTGTTTCGCGGCGTTTTGCAACGCATCCTGGGCGAATGGTTCAGAAACATCCACCTGGCGATTTTTGTCTCTGCCTTCATCTTCGGCGCCATTCACATGCAGTTCTACGGATTTATCCCCAGGATGATGCTCGGGGTACTTTTTGGATACCTGTTCTACTGGTCAGGTTCAATCTGGCTGCCGGTTTTCGGGCATTTTGTCAATAACGCATCGGCAGTTGTGGCCTCCTATCTCGCCCAAACCGGTATTATCAGTACAAAATACGAGGAACTGGGTGCCACTGATAATATTTTTCTGATCCTCATCAGTACACTGTTTAGCGGGGTTATACTGTATCTCATATATTTGCGTTCTGTAAAAGATCAAAAAAATACAATCGGATGAAAGTGAAAGGCTGTGCCATTTTATTTTTCATGTTTTTTTCAATGATCTCACACGGTCAGGACCTGATTGTCACTTATAAAGGAGATTCACTCAATGTTAAAATCGGTACGATCGAAAGAGACAAGATATGGTTCAGCAGACGAGTGGATAATCAGCTTGAACGCGGTTTTTTTTATCGTGATTCGCTGAATTATTTTGAGAGGAATTTTTATAAGATTCCAGTTGTCGGGAAAAACAATTCTTTTAAAAGGTTAAGAATTGGAGTAACGGCAGGAGGGGGGATGCAAACAGGAACCTATTCCATGAGCCGTTCAGAATTTCCGGAAAAGGATGAATACATGGATAAACTGCAGTTCGGATATACTGTCGGGGCGGAGGGTTGTTATTATTTTACCGATATCATAGGAGCCGGTCTCCGTTACAATTATTTCTCTGCAGAAAACAAGATGCAGAACCTCGACATGCTGTATACCGAGGAAAAGCAAGATTACAAAGATACCTCCTATATGATCCATGGAGATCTTCAGGATAAGATCAGGATCAATTTTATCGGACCAGAATTTATGCTGTCCATCCCCTCCAAAAGTGGTAAAATCCGGTACAATACGAGCTTTGCTTTTGGAATAATGTTTTATCACAATGATTTTATCAGGAGAAATTATTCTGTAATCAGGGGAATGAATGTCGGGATGAATCTGGCATTTTGTCCTGAGTTCATTGTTTCCAGAAATCTTGCAGTGGGTGTGGAAGCATCTGTTGCAATGGGATCATTGACAAAATATACTGAAGAATACCGGTATGGGTCAATGGAGGGTAAAAAGAACACCGTTCAGCTCAGGGCCCGGAATGCCATCAGTATGACACGGATTGACCTCACCCTCAGTCTCAAATGGATTAACTGATTTTTTCCTTATCTTTAATTAAAACCTGAGCTTCATCAGCAAACTGATTTGACGTGAATATTCCTTTTTTCAGAAAAAAAATAAAAAAAATCTTTTTTGCCATTGGCGTTGTTCTGGTGACCCTGCTGGTGGTGTTTTTCGTGTTCAGGGGGAAAATAGGTGCATATTATTTTGAAAAGAAAATTGAAAGTTTCAGGAAGAACTACCCGGCCTCGCTGACTTATCGTTCCTTCCGGATGAAAGGATTGAGCAGCGTGTTGATCCGGGGTTTAGCAATAAAGCCCTTTCTGGGTGACACCCTCATCACCATTGATTCGGTAATGGCCACGTTCGAACCGGTCAGCCTGATTTTCGGAAAAATCAACATGAAGGATCTGATGATCAGGGATGTGATTCTCAGGCTTAACAAGCAGGACAGCCTGACCAATTACATGTTCCTTCTGGAAAAAAATAAAAGAGAAGAGGCGGAGACAGATACTGCCGGATCAAGAAATTATGCTTCTACAGTATCTAGGATGTTCAACGCCATTTTTGACAAGCTTCCCAGTTCCATGGATCTTTCTGATTTCAGGGTACTGATCAGGAATAACGGACACCTGGTAGGACTTATCCTTGACAGGATGACCATGCGGGATCATTTTTTCAGGGGACCGGTCAGGATCATCGAGGAAAATCATTCCGACACCCTGATGATCGCGGGAATGCTGGATAAACATTACAATACCGCCGAATTCAGGCTGTATTCCAACCGGTTTTTAAAAGTAAGGGTCCCATTTATCAACTACCGGTGGAACACCGGGATTGCTTTTGACACCCTGGTTTTTACCATGACGGGTAACGTGGTCAGCCATGACCTGATGACCATTAAGGGTGTTGCCAGCGTGAAAGGCCTGGTGATCAAGAATGAAATGATTGCTGAAGATGAAATTTCATTTGAAAACCTCGGGTTCGATTATCTTTTCAATTTCGGGAAGGATTATGCGGAACTGGATAGTTCAACAACTGTCACATTCAACCAGATAGATTTTCATCCCTACATCCGTTACCGGCCAAGGCCGACACCTCAAATCACGCTCC
>JBLNAN010000080.1:0-3775 GCA_050259355.1 Syntrophothermus sp.
TAAGCAACCGCGAATTCGAAGGTCGACGGGTCGCTGTCAAACAGTTCTGTGGAAATGTAATTTATTTTGGAAACGTAACCACCCGCCGGGGGGATGGGCAGGTGGATTGTTTTCAGGAGACTGCCATCCAACTGATAGATGGAAAGTACCGAGTCTGATTCGAGGCAGTAATATAGTGTTTGGGTAAGATCGGGATTAAAGGGGATAACATTTTTGAACATCTCAAAATCCTGTGTTATTGATTTTGGACCTCCTTTACCGGGAATGTTCCCTGGAAATGTACCGGGCAGGCTGTAGGTTTTAACATGAACTGTTGTCTGAATGGCGCCTCCTTGTTCACTCAGGATCAGTTTGGTTCCCTGGCTGGTGTTGAACACCTTGAAATAAACCTGGCTGTTGAAATCCTCATCCAGGAGAATCTGGTCGTTCTGGTCAATGATCCTGACATTGTAACCAACGATAAATCCAAGGCTGTCAACCGGCAGGTAAAGCAGATATTCCACTGTAGCGGGATCGGTTTCAAACATCATGTCTGAAACCTGATAAACGTTTGGCCATGACGGGGTACCGGAAGGAAAACTGATATGTTTGTACAGTGAAGTATCCAGATTTTCGATGATGAAGCTGGTGTCAAAATCTCCTGTCAGATATTTGGCGGTATCATTGTTTAACAGGATCGGGTTGAGGGACCTGTTTGTCTGGAAATCCAGCGTGATCTGTCCTTTTGCAATTGCAGCAATAAACAAAAGGAATAAAAAAGTATATTTTTTCATATTATAGGACTAACTGTTCTCAAAATTATTAAACAAATATATATTTTTAACATATTTATTCCGATATTTTGTTTTGTTTCAGAAAAAAAATTGATTCTCTTTTGTTTATTAAAAAAAACTTGTTACTTTTGCACCCTCAAAACCCGAAAGCGGGCTTTTGTATTGATAAATAGAGAGAAGAGAGGAAACCTGATAAAGTAAAGACAATATAGGTTTCGACTGGGCGCAACTCCTGTTGCCTTCAGAACCCGATTCAAACAACAATGGGTGTCTTATAGTATCACCTTCCTGTTTTTTCTCAGTTTAATTTGTTGATTGCCAAGGGGTAGATTTGTGCTGCTGTCTTCATTTGGATGAAAGTTGTGAACGTTGGAAATTTAATTAACCGACTGCCGACTGCCGACTGATGAATGCCGACTAAAAAAATATGATGCCAAACTGTTTGGATATTAATATTTTTTCTACCTTTGCAGCCCCGAAAAAAAGGGTTTTAACTGAAAAATTGAAATAAAAGTATTGATATGCCTACAATTCAACAACTGGTTCGTAAAGGAAGAACTAAACTGACGGATAAGAGCAAATCCCCCGCGCTGGACTCATGTCCTCAGCGCCGCGGTGTTTGTGTAAGGGTATACACAACCACCCCGAAGAAACCGAACTCAGCGATGAGGAAGGTTGCCAGGGTACGTCTTACGAACGGAAAAGAAGTGAATGCCTATATTCCTGGCGAAGGTCATAACCTCCAGGAACACTCGATCGTGATGATCCGCGGCGGCAGGGTGAAAGATCTCCCCGGCGTTCGTTACCACATTATCCGCGGTGCCCTGGATACGTCAGGCGTTGAAGGAAGAAAACAGAGAAGGTCAAAGTATGGTGCAAAGAGGCCCAAGGCAGCACCCGCTAAGAAATAACAAAAGAAGATTGCGATACCTTATATAATATGAGAAAAGCAAAACCAAAGAAAAGAGCTATCCTTCCGGATCCGAAATACGGAGATACCCTGGTGACCAAATTCGTCAATAACCTGATGGAAAAGGGAAAGAAAAACATCGCGTATGATGTTTTTTACGAGGCCATTGACATCGTTTCAGACAAGACAAAGGAAAACGGTCTGGACGTGTGGAAAAAGGCACTTTCTAACGTTACACCTTCTGTTGAGGTCCGCAGCCGTCGTATCGGTGGTGCGACTTTTCAGATTCCTTCTGAAATCAGGCCGGGACGTAAGAGTTCCATCGGAATGAAATCGCTGGTATCTTATGCAAGGAAACGTCACGAAAAATCGATGGGCCAGAAACTGGCTGCAGAGATCGTGGCAGCCTTTAAAGAAGAAGGTGCAGCTTTCAAGAGAAAAGAAGATACCCACAGAATGGCAGAAGCCAACAAGGCATTTTCACATTTCAGATTTTAAATATTTAACGGATCAGTAGTGACTGATCCGTGTTTAAAAAAAAGCAGGATATACAGAGTATAATACAGAGATGGAACACCTTTTAAACATAAGGAACATCGGCATCATGGCGCACATCGACGCGGGTAAAACCACGACGACGGAGCGTATCCTGTATTATACCGGCATCAATTATAAAATTGGCGAGGTGCATGAAGGCACTGCTACCATGGATTGGATGATCCAGGAGCAGGAAAGGGGAATAACCATCACATCCGCCGCGACTACCGTCTACTGGGATTACAACCAAAGCAAATACCGCATCAACATTATTGACACTCCCGGACACGTCGACTTTACCGTCGAGGTGGAGAGATCGCTTCGCGTGCTTGACGGGGCCGTTGCTCTCTTCTGTGCCGTGGGTGGAGTTGAACCACAAAGTGAAACCGTCTGGAAACAGGCCAACAAATACAACGTACCCCGCATTTGCTTCATCAACAAGATGGACCGCACGGGTGCCGATTTTTTCAGCGTGGTCAACCAGATCAGGGAACGTTTGCATGCCAACCCCATACCTGTTCAGCTGCCAATCGGCGCCGAGGAAGAGTTCAGGGGAGTGGTTGACCTGATCAGCAACAAAGCCTTCATCTGGGAAGATGATTGTCTCGGGAAAAACTATCATGAGGCTGCTATACCTGCTGAAATGATTGACGAGGTTAATGAATACCGTACCCGTCTGATCGAAGGTGCTGCAGAGGAAAGTGATGAACTTCTCGAGAAATTCCTTCACGATCCTGCTTCCATTACCGAAGCCGAGATCATTGCTGCCCTGAGAAAAGCAACCATAGAAAACCGCATCACACCGGTGATCTGCGGCGCTTCATTCAAGAATAAAGGAGTTCAGCTCCTCATCGATTCCATTATCAAATTCCTTCCTTCTCCTTTTGATATGCCGGCTATAACGGGTATCAATCCTTACACGGAAAAAGAAGAAATTCGTCATGCCAGTGTTGAAGAACCTTTTACAGCCATCGCATTTAAAATTGCAACGGACCCCTTCATGGGCCGTATAGCTTTTTTCCGCGTGTATTCAGGTTCCATGGATGCTGGTTCGGTTGTTCTCAACAGCAACTCCGACAAGAAAGAACGCATCATGCGCCTTATGCTGATGCATGCCAACAAGCAGAACCCGGTAAAACGAATCGAAGCAGGAGAAATAGGAGCTGCAGTCGGCTTTAAAGAAATTCATACCGGCGATACACTTTGTGACATCAAAAATCCTATCCGGCTGGAAAACATGACTTTCCCGGAACCGGTTATCAATATGGCCATCGAGCCCAAAACCCAGGATGATGTCGACAAGCTGATGGTCGCGCTCAATAAACTTGCCGAAGAAGATCCTACTTTCATCGTGCGACAGGATGATGAAACAGGACAGACCCTTATCAGCGGGATGGGTGAACTTCACCTTGATATCATCGCTGACCGTTTGAGAAGAGAATTCAACATTGACTGTAACCGCGGAAATCCGCAGGTTGCTTACAAGGAGGCCATCACCAATACCGTTCTGCATCACGAGGTTTACAAGAAACAAACTGGCGGAAAAGGTAAATTT
>JBLNAN010000081.1:0-2780 GCA_050259355.1 Syntrophothermus sp.
GGCGAACCTTTTTAAGGGAGTCCTCTGTTATGAATCAGGAAATTTCAGATATTTGCAATAAATTTAATTATCAGCATGAAACAATATATACTTTTGATCCTATTTGTTGCTTCCGTTTTCATTTCTCATGCCCAGCAAGCGCTAATCCCACAGGTGGCAAAGCCGGTATATTTTGATGTATCACCACCCCTCAGGGATATGCTGAAACAGAAACGCGTTGAAGATAAATCCTGGAAACAGGGTTTTGTCAAAAATTATATTACTGATCCCGAATTAAACTATGCATTTCAGACCGATCCGGTTTTACAGCAGTTGTACGGACTTCTTCCGGGCGACAGCACCATTGTCAACGTAGAAGGCATTCCCGCCGGCAACTCGGTTCCACCCGATACCTATGGAGAAATCGGTCCCAATCATTATTTCCAGGTCGTCAATACCTCTTATGCCATTTACAATAAGGCCGGCCAGCTCATCCTGGGCCCGCTGGGGAACAGTACCATCTGGAACGGCATGCCCCACAACGAAAACAGTGGCGATGCAGTGGTTTTGTATGATGAAACAGCTGACCGGTGGCTGTTCACACAGTTTTCATTACCTGCAGAAGGTGATTACCAGATGATTGCCATTTCACAGACCCCTGATCCCACGGGTCCATGGTACCGTTACCAGTACCAGTTCAATTTTATGCCTGATTATCCCAAATTTGGTGTATGGCAGGATGGATATTACATGTCATCCAACAATTTCGGATGGGGATGGATGGGCAATGGCGCTTATGCTTTTGACAGAAACGCAATGCTTTCCGGTCAGCCGGATGCCGTGCGGATCTCCTTCGAGATGTCGCCAGGTTCCGATGGATTTGTTACACTTTATCCCTCCGACTGTGATGGAACTTTACCTCCGGCCGGAACGCCGAATTATTTCGGGTTTATCAAAACGAGTTCACCGCAATCTTTCGGGATTTATGAATTTCATGCTGATTTTGTCAATCCCGAGGCTTCTACTTTCGGCAATAAGCTGGTTTTACCTGTTACAGCATTCAGTTCTTATATCGATGGTATCCCGCAACTCGGAACCTCGGCCAAGCTGGAGACACTTTCCGATCGCCTGATGTACCGTTTGCAATACAGAAAATTCAGCGACCATGAAGCCATGGTCGTGAATCATTCCGTGAACACGGGATCTGGAAATTCCGGTATCAGGTGGTATGAATTCAGGAAGACCACCGGCCCCTGGAACATCTATCAGGAGTCAACCTATGCTCCCGACAATAATTACCGCTGGATGGGCAGCATTGCCATGGATACAGCCGGAAGCATCGGTCTCGGGTATTCCGTTTCAAGTTCCTCCATGTATCCTTCCATCCGTTATACAGGCCGTCACAAAAATGATCCGCTTAACCAGATGACCATTGCAGAGGGTTCGATCATTGAGGGTACTGGTTCGCAGACCGGGGTATGGAGTGGCCGGAGCCGCTGGGGTGATTACAGCGGAATGAGCATCGATCCTGCCGCACCCACTACTTTCTGGTTTACCACGGAATATTATCCGGTGACCACCAGCATGGGATGGCATACCCGCATCGCATCCTTTACCTTCGATAATGTATTTTCAGGTTTTGCTTCAGCCTACCCGGGCGTCACCTGCGGTGCCGACACCACCCAGCTGGATGCAGTAGTATATGGTGGAACCGGCAGTTATACCTACCAATGGACTTCAGAACCTGCTGGTTTTTCATCCACACAGAAAAACCCTTTGGTTTATACCCAGGTAAACACCAAATATTGCCTTGCCATCACGAATGGGTCACAGGTGATCCATGACACCGTGAAAGTTTCCATATCCCATGCCCCGGTGATCCACAGCGGAAATGATACAACAGTTTGTGAATGGCTTCATGTGCTGGATCTCCATGGCACCATCAACGAGTGCGAGTATTTTAACTGGTTCTCCCCGGGCGATGGCACCTTCGGAAATATTCATGATCTGAATACCACCTACACCTTCGGACCAAAAGATCTTGAAAAAGATACTGTCGATTTTTATCTTTTTGCAAGGGCAAAAAGTCCCTGTACCGGAATGTATCATACCTCCCACAGGGTTACCCTTACCCCTTGCACCGGAATTTCTGCCAATAAAAAAACCGAACCCGGAATTCTGATCACGCCCAATCCGGCCTCTGACCATGTGCTTATCCATGTTGAAGGTAATGTTCCGGATGCTGTTCTGACCTTACATTCGATGGACGGAAGGCTGATGGAGACAATACCGTTCAACGGTCAGCCTGTAAGGCTTGATCTTGCAAAATATGCCAGGGGAATTTATATGGTAAGGGTGACGGGTCAGAAAGTTTCCCTGTCGCGTCAGCTCGTGGTGGAATAAACCATCTCGTTTTCCGCTTCATTCAGCGCCGCGAAACCATCCTGTATGAGTTTCGCCAGTTGCTGATTTTCTTCTGATTTTTTCTGGAGATATTCCCTGATCCGTTCATACAAGTTTTTTTCTCCTGTAGTGTCAGAAATTTCCATGATCTCAAGTGGAAGAAGCCAATCGTCAGGATAATTCTTCACCAGTTCGTCAAAGACAGCCTGCAGCGGTTCGTGACCTGATTTTTTCTCCCGTATGTCGCGGACTTGCTGATAGAGGCTGAACAGCTTGAGCAATTTTTCTGAATGCTTTATTTTGTGTGTTTTTTCTTCAGGGACAGGATAGGCAAGTCCAAAAGCCACCGGATCAGCAGGACCGGCATACACGGAGGTTATGGCACTGCCAACCGCCAT
>JBLNAN010000082.1:0-3941 GCA_050259355.1 Syntrophothermus sp.
AATACCGGGTATCCGGCGAGGCAGGCGTACCATTGGTTGAAGGAATGTAATAATCCGTGAATGAAACGGAAAAGCCTTTCAGTGAATATTTTGCATACAGATCGACTTCTTTGTAAAAGCTGAACATGGCAACCGAACCCCAGACACCGGCTTCAAAATTTCCGGCGGTGAGCGACAACGTTGGCTGAACAGCCGGAGAATTCCCGTAATCACATCCTCTCCAGATATACCTGCTTACAATGTCGGCACCCACATTTAGTTTTACGTGTAACCGTGTTGAGTCCTGAGAACTGGCAGAACTGGCAGCAATTAAAAAAAGCATGATAATTCCTGACCGGAGGGTAAAAGTTTGCATGGCAGTAATGATATGGTTGAAGAGACAAAAGTATCCTCATTCATTTTTGCCGGCAATCGTGGAATTCTTGATTCTGATATCAGGAAAATCCTGAGAGAATCAGAAAGAGAATGAGAAACTAAGGAATGATGACACCGTTTTTGACGGCATACAGCACCATTTCGGCGGTATTCTTCAGTTTTAGCTTCTGCATGATATGATTCTTATGGGTATCAACGGTTTTGATACTGATACAGAGTTTGTCGGATATTTCCTTGGCGGTCATTCCTTTTGCAGATAACGTCAGGATCTCGATCTCGCGTTGGGTCAGATCTTCCTTTTCGGAAAGTGCCTGCTCAACTTTTTGTCGTTTGATGAAATTTTTCATAAAGTTGTGCGAGATCTGGTGGCTGTAATATTCGCCGCCTTCGGAAAGTGTTCTGACAGCTTCCATGAGTTCTTCCTTGGAAGTGTCTTTTGGCAGATAACCTTTCGCCCCAGCGGTGATCGAGTTGATCACAAATTCTTCATTTATGTGCATCGACAGGATCAGCACATGAATTTCCGGATACAGGGAAGAAATTTTGCGGGTCACTTCAATTCCCGAAATATCCGGCATGGAAATATCCAGGATAATTACATCCGGTGTGTGCGTTTTCAGCATTTCCAGAAGTTCATTGCCTCCTGAAGCTTCCCCGATGATGTCTGTGCAGCAGTTTTCAGCCAGCAGCGACTTGATCCCGTCGCGGAAGATCCGGTGATCGTCAGCCAGGATAATTTTAATCTTTTCCATGTGTCGCAGGAATTCTGATGGTTATTGAGGTTCCTTTTCCAGGGGCAGAATGGATTATGCTTTCTCCCCTTAAAAGTTCTGTCCGTTCCCGGATATTCGTCAACCCGTTGCCTTTCAAAGGTTGCGTAACGTCATAGCCTTTGCCGTTGTCCTTTATTAAAAGGATGATATTTTTTTCGTCTGAAGAAAGCACAATACTGGTTTCAGTTGCGCCCGAATGTTTTGTGATATTGTTGATGGCCTCCTGAGCTATCCGGTAAAGGTAGATCTGAGTTCGGGAATCGGTTATTGGTATTTTGATATCTTTCCGGAACTCAACCTTCATCCCGGTATGGCCTTCCGTGTTCTTGCACAGATTATCAAGACCCTGCTCCAGTCCGAAGGCTTCCAGCACGGGAGGCATAAGGTTGGAAGATATTTCCCTGATCTCCCGGATGGTACCTCTTATCATTTCCGTGGTTTCATCGATCACCCTCACATTCCTGGCAGCATCTCCGCCTTTTGCCTGTTCGATCTTCATCTTTACCGCCAATAACGATTGTCCCAGGCCATCATGCAGATCCCTGGAAAGCCGTTGCCGCTCCAGTTCCTGCCCGTCGATCATGGAACTCATTCTCCGGTGCCGTTCTTCACGGATCTGAACCGTCTGGTGCTCCAGCTGTTCCGTCATCCGATTAAAAGCCTCCGTGAGTTCTCCAATCTCATCGCCGGAAGTAACCTGCAGCCGCATGTTATAGAAACCTTCCGAAATCTTTACCGCTGCCTGCTTCAGGAGGATTATGGGTGAAGTGATGCGCCGGCTGATGATGAAAACGATGCCGAAAATCATAACGGAGATGATCAGGCTCAGCAAAAGGATCGAATTCCTCAAATTGTAAACAGGAACCATGGCCTCGGCAGTATCGATTTCTGCAGCGATCATCCACCTGAGCCCGGGAATATTGACCCGGCTGAAAGAACTTAAAACTTCAATATCCCGGTAATCCCTGATGATCTCTATTCCTGTTTCGCCGGCCAGCGCCTTTTCAACCGCTCTGGACTTTACTTTCGTGTGAAAAAGTGAATTTTCCTGAAACCTTGAACTCGTTCGCATCAGGAAATCGTCGCCCACCAGATAGGATTCACCTGTCTTACCAAGACCGTTATGGGGATTGTTTTCATAAAGTATGGAATTGATGGCATCAATGGAGATTTCCAGAATCACCACCGAACTGACATTACCGGGCGCTGTTACAGGCGTACCCATGAAAAGCCTCGGATTGCCTGAACGATCCGGCAAATAATCTTCAATGATGGTTGCACCGCTTTTCCTGCACCTGTCAACCAGCGAATTAAGATTAAGCCCAATGCTTTCAACATCTAAAACAGTCAACCTTGAAATGGTATCTGATTTTCCAATGGGCAAGTAATGGGTGGACCCATTATTTTTTATCAGAATAAGGTTTTTGTAATAATCATTTGATTTAAGGTACAGCTTCAGGTAGGCTGAAAATTCATCCTCAGGTTTTTTTCCGGTATTATTCTGATCATCAGGAAAATTCATCATGTCAACAATCACCGCCGATTTCGACAATAGTTCAATATCCCGCTTCCGGTCCCGGAAAAACCTTTCCAGGGTATTAGTTTTTTCAACCCTTACGGAGATGAGTTGTTCGAAGGTACGTTCAAGGATGGCTTTTCTGGCGCTGTAATAGGAATACAGGCTAACCGTAACGATTACTCCCATGCACAGGGTAAGAAAGTACAGAAACAGTTTGTCTGTAATGGAATTGATCTTTAACATTTCCCAATCACCATGATGGCATGATTTACACCTTCGTACTGATTGTAGATAAGGATATTCCGGATGGAGTCGCGGCGTATATTATCCAGCCTGATTATTTCTGGAATTACCTGTCTCTTCAGAATATTCGCGGCCAGCCACAATGCAAAACCAGAGGCTGTATAATATTCTCCGCACAGATGTTTGAAATAGCCCGTGGGTATGTTTTTGAACAGGGAGGTGGATAACTCACTGTAAATATCATCAAAGCGGTTATCCCCGTTATTTCCGAGTAAAACAAAATCAATTTCCTCAAGATCAATTCCTGCGATGGAAATCATTTTATCTGCCGGATGATTGCCAACAGAAGAACCAGATGGTTTAATCAGAAAAGTTTCAACGGCTTTCACTTCTGCATAACAATTCGCTCCTGGCTGGTCAGACAACATGAACCAGGCTGATCCTTCACCGGCCAGGGCACCCGGTGTACCTGTTTTTAAAATGTCCAGATTATTCACCGGGGCCATCTTCCAATGTCCCACCCGGCGGGTGATCTGCAGATGGTTAGAGGTCATTTCATCAACACCACCAACCAGAATATTTGAGGCAATTTTTTCGTCCAGTTGCATCATCGCGTCCTGAAGACCGCTTTCAAACGAAAAACTCCTGTGCACGTAGGTCGAGTTGTAACCATGGCACTTCATGCTGATGGCAATTTGTGAGCTGATGGTATTGTAGGTCGACTGGATAAATGGAGTAGGGTTGAAGAATTGTCCTTCCCCGCGCATATTTGCCAGAATTTTTTCAGTATCCTCCACGCTTCCCAGCCCGGTTCCCGTAATGATCGCATCGGGTCCCACACCGGCATCGGCCACGCACATCTTGGCAGAACTGATTCCCATTTTGATCAGCCTGCTCATTCTTCTGTCGGAAATGGGATCAATGTACTTTTTATATTCAGGATCAATACATTTAAGAAAATCTGACTCGCTCGCAACGATCTCGCTAAGGAAATCACTGGTCGTTGCCGTTTTCTGCGGAGAAATTAATCC
>JBLNAN010000083.1:0-4361 GCA_050259355.1 Syntrophothermus sp.
TACCTTCCATCCAGCGACGCAAGATCAGACAACGGAAACGCAGACTTTTTCTGCGCAATTTCCGGTTCCTGAAATTCAGGGCACACTTTCGCAAAAACAGACTATTCAATTATCAGCTCAGCCAGGCCCGTGAAAATTCTATACGGTTTCTCGCGGCAGAGCCTGTTATTGAAAATCCACCCGCTGTTAAACGGGAAACTCCCCCACAATCATTTGGTGAACGATATGAAAAATTAAAACGAGCACGGGCCATCCTCACCATCAGAAAAAAAAGAGAACAGGAAGCTAAAAAGCTTCTAAAGCATCAGAAACTCAATCCTGGATACATCCGGTACAGAAAATTAAAATTTTTATTGAATACAGGTCGCCTTTTCAAAATTGACCGTAAGAAACTCCGTCATAGCCTTGAACAAAAAATCTTGTTTGCCTTCAGGCGTAATTATCTGGTAATCACCATCAATTCGACCGCAATCTTCCTGCTGGCCTATTTTTTTGTGTATATCAGCAAACAACTGGCAATATCTGTCTCCGCCAACACGATGGATATTCAGACAATAATTTATTATTTCGAAGTTGATTTTCTTATCCGTGGAAAAGAATGGACAGAAGATGCCGTAAAAATCATCTTCAGCATGGGACCTTTTATCACCCTGATGATATCGGTTATCTCGCTTATTGCCTATGTTAATTCTCTCGAGAAAAAAGGAATTATTAAGTTATTCATCCTGTGGGTCTTCTGTCACTCCCTGATACAATTTTTAGGGGAGGTGATGGCGGGTACGCTTCTGGGAAAAGGTTTCGGATGGGTTTTAATGTATCTTTATTTTGTAGATACTGCCAATATGATCGTTGCCATCACGGCCGTGATCTTTCTGGTGGTGGCCGGATTGTTTTTTTCAAAAAATTTCCTTTTCACAGGAAACACCTATTTCAATTATCTGATAGGAAATAAAACCAACAAATTCGTATTCAGCCAGATCGTATTGCCTTTCCTGATCGGGAACATCATCATTCTTGTATTGAAAATGCCCAAAATGACCCTGCTTGAAATGCTGATCAACTGTTCAATGATACTCATTCTTTTACCAGCAATCCTACGAAGCCGCTTCAGTAACGAGCTGTTTTTTGATGAAGAACCCAGAAAAATCAGGTTTTATCCGTGGTGGATCTTATCTGCACTGATCGTGATGATTGCCTTCAGGATCATTTTTGGGATTGGGGTAAGGATCTGATCAGTGGTTAATCACCACGTTTGATCGTGCCAGAAAATCTTTTCCTGATAATTCAATCCAATACATCCCATTTGCAAAATCCTGAAGATCAATGGAAAGAGCTAATACACCATCAGATGACATTTCTTTTTCCATTTTCTTCTCCCCGTTCATTGCAAATACCTTCAAAACAAATGCTTTAACCCTGGTTTCCGGAAGAGTGATATAAATTTTCCCGGACGATGGGGTTGGATAAACCTGCAGATGGTTGCTTACCATGTCATTAATGCCATAAGTGATGGGCACCAGCTGAACATTCTGTCTCGCCGTGGCTCTCCGGGAAACATCTACCGTAATGTTTTTGGTCCGGTAGCCGGGACAGGTGAAAGTAACATTCCAGGTTCCCTCATCAATAGGCCGGAAATACCAGCCGGTCAGAGAGTCGGTCATTTCCCAGGAATTGTCAGCATCATGTCCCCAGATATTAACTTTGGCCGATAACGGATCTCCGGTAACGGAATCGGTCACCTGGCCATTAAAGCCATAACCGGCCTCTTCAATAAAATTAAGAAAAGATCTTTTGTTGTAATCCCAAAAATTCAATAACTTACTGGCAGACGGCAACTTAATAGAGGACATCTCAAGTGTTATTTCACGTCCGTGATGAAAATAAGTAGTATAATCCTGTCTTCCTCCTGCCACTTCATACCATGCATATCCGTTGGTTATACCATTGTTGAGATCCGTCATGTATCCAGATGGTGAATGAGCGTGAACGGTATCTACATATTCTCTTCCTGTAAAAATCATCCAGGAATCATCCGGATGCAATTTAGCCCACGTATCCCAGGGATAATTGTAAACTTCCGCCCCGCCATGAAAATTCATGGATAAAACAAAATGATGGAGCGTGTCATACCGCATGAATTCTTTTGTTTCCACCTGCCAAGCATTGCCATCAGGATGAGGACCATCCTGGGGATCAGGAAAATTCCTGTTCAGGTCGATGCCCAGCGAGTTGTAACGCCATGCACCCGAAACTGAACCATTACCGTTATGGAAAGTCCCATCGGGATTAGCCATGGGATTAATGTAAAGCTCGAAATTGTTGATCATGTTGGTGATACGGTCAACGGAGCCATACGAATTCAACAGTGAATCAATCAGATGGATCATGCAAACATAACCAGCCAACTCATCACCATGGATGGAGGAGGTCAGCAAAACCTGTGGTTCGCCCTGGTGGAAATGGACGCTGTCACTGATCTTGACCGCGAGGATGAGGCGTCCCTGAACGGAAATCCCGATTGTATCGAGCATACAGATATCAGGATGATCATTTGCAAAAGCATACATGATATCTAGATACTGCTGATAATTCGGGTAATAATTCCAGACGGTCAGGACAGATTTATTTGCCGCGGGATTTCCGAGCTGATCCTCAGGAACATCACCCGGCAATGGCAGGAGCGTGACCTGGTAGCCAAGTTTCTTAAATTTTTTAAATTGTTCAGGCGTAGCGAAAGCTGTTACAACCTTCCCTTGAATATTATCTACCGAAATCAACCTTGTGATATTGCTGATTTCAGATTTCTGGTCAATATTGAATTTAAAATAGTATATATTCCTGATTTCCTGGGCTTTCAGTACCAGTGGAAAGAAAAAGGCAAACAGCAGAAGTGAAAGTAGTAAATTTCTTTTTTTCATTTTAATTGAGTTTGTTCGATAATTTCTGTAGTAGTTCACGTGTAGTTTCATTAACCGGCACCAGGGGGAGACGCAGATGGTTTGAACAAAGTTGCTTCATCATTAAGACTTCTTTTATACCGGCCGGACTGCCATCGGCAAAGAGCGCGTTCATCATATCATTCAGCAAGTAGTGCAGTTTCCTTGCTTCAGTGAAATTTCCCTGAAGGCCATAATTCACCATCTTTGAGAATTCGGCAGGATATGCATTTGCCACGACTGAAATAACCCCGTCGACACCAGAGGCAAGCAATGGCAGGGTGAGACCGTCATCGCCGGAAATAACCAGAAAATCCTCCGGTTTATTTTTGATTACCTTGTGTATCTGGTCAAAATTGGCCGATGCTTCCTTGATACCTATAATGTTTTTAAAATCATTCGCAAGGCGCAAAGTCGTATCTGCAGAGATATTGCTTGAGGTTCTGCCCGGAACCGTATAAAGGATGACGGGGACGGGACAGGCTTCAGCGATGGCTTTAAAATGCTGGTAAATTCCTGCCTGGTTAGGTTTATTGTAATACGGGCAAACTGAAAGAACCGCGTCAATTTTTTTCATGACGGTGCCATGAATGGTCAGTACCACCTCTGAAGTATTGTTTCCGCCGATTCCCAAAACCAGGGGTACCCTGCCGTTGATTGTGGATACCGCGAATTCAATCAGTGCTTTTTTTTCTTGTTTGGACATCGTGGCCGATTCACCGGTCGTTCCCAGTAACACGATGTAGTTAACACCGCCCTTTATGACATGATCGGCGATTCGTTCGAATGCTGGAAAATCAATTGCCGTTGAAGCGGTAAAAGGTGTAACTATGGCGACACCGGTGCCCTTAAACTTATCCCTGATCTGCATTGGTGTTGATGATCGTTAAATAATGCGTTACCTGCTTGATATAATTATCCAATGATGTTCCTGATGAAATAGACAACATGAAATCATAGCAATCCTTATTTTTCTCCTCAAATTTTCCGATCCGGCATCTGGCTGCTGACAGTCCGGAAATATATTTCAGCGGCAGATTATCAGTCAGGCTCAGATCAATCAGAAAATCAAATTTTTTAGACATGAAATCCTTAACCTTTCCATGTCCTGGTTTCATGTACCAGTTCAGATCTTTGGAGGAAAAGAAATCAAAAGAGAGCTTAGGCAGAAACCGTATAAGCATGTTTTTGCTCCTGACGAAACCAAGTGCTTTCACTTCCTTATGCTCCTGCTGAAGCGAGGCAACGAAAGCGGCAATAATATCATAATCCTCTGGTTCATTCAGTTCATAAAGAATTCCAATCTGACGGGCATCGTGGAAATTTGAATATTTCCTCTCGCGGCTTATCTTTTCCAGTTCTTTTCTGAAATAAAAATTTCCAAAGGATTTTCTTATGGATGAAAACATTTGTGTCTGATTTCAG
>JBLNAN010000084.1:0-14118 GCA_050259355.1 Syntrophothermus sp.
CGGATGGAAAAGCAGGAGAAAATGCTGATCTTCAACTTCAGACTGAATGGATCTGTAACAGTTCCCTGTGATCGCTGTAATGATCCGGTAACGATACCGGTTGAGGGGCAGGAAGATCTGATCATCAAATTCGGATCTGATTTCCTGGAAGAGAGCGAAGTTGTACAGATAATACCCGAAGGAGTAACACAGTTTGACGTGGCTCCTTATCTATATGAATACATTCACCTGGCCATGCCGGTCAGGAGAATCCACCCGGAGGGTGAAGACGGAAGCAGCCAGTGTGATCCCGAAGTCATCAAAAGGCTTGAGGGAAACGAGGCTCCTTCTGAACCTGATCCCCGGTGGGAAGCCCTGAAAAAATTGAAATCTAATAATTAAAATTTAAAGTAAATAACCAATGCCACATCCTAAACACAAAATCTCAAACCAGAGAAGAGATAAGAGAAGAACCCATTACAAAGCTGTTGCTCCTACTGTTTCCACATGTTCCAACTGCGGTTCTCCCACGTTGTATCACAGGGTTTGCCCCGAATGTGGTTACTACCGCGGAAAACAAGCCATCGTTAAGGCCTCCGCTGAGTGATCATTTGAATAAGACCGCGGATTTTCCTCTTCCGCGGATGTCATTCAGTAAAGAAATTAATCCTTAAGGAATGAGAATCGGTTTAGATGTACTAGGGGGTGATTTTGCTCCAAAAGCAACCCTGCACGGTGCCATCATGGCACAAAAAGAACTACCGGAAACAGACCGGATAGTTCTGATCGGTGATAAGGATATCATACATGCTTTTCTGAAAGAGGAAAATGTTGATCCGGCGCTGTTTGACATCGAACATGCTCCTGATCTCATTGAAATGGACGAACAGCCGACTAAAGCGCTCGTTAATAAACCCAATTCAAGTATTGCTGTAGGTTTCAAACTTCTCAAGCATAAAGAAATCAATTCTTTTGCCAGTGCAGGCAGCAGTGGCGCCATGATGGTCGGTTCCATATACAGTGTGAACACCGTTCAGGGCATCATCCGTCCCAGCACGCCCGCCTACATCCCCAAGGAAACCGGTGGAGCCTGCATCCTCATCGATGTTGGCACCAATCCCGACAGCCGCCCCGATGTTATGTATCAGTTCGGACTACTGGGTTCTCTCTTCGCAGAACATGTTTTTCATGTGAAAAATCCCAGGGTTGGTTTATTGAATATCGGATCAGAAGAAAAAAAAGGGAGTCTTGCGGTTCAGTCGGCTTTCCAGCTGATGAAAGATGCCAAGGAATATAATTTCGTTGGCAACGTGGAAGGACGGGAGCTGTTCAGAGACAACGTGGACGTGATTGTATGCGACGGCTTCGTGGGCAACATCGTGCTGAAACAGGTGGAGGCCATGTACCGGGTGCTGGTGAAAAGGGGAATCAAGGACAGTTACCTTGACCGTTTCAATTACGAATCCTATGGTGGAACACCCATTTTGGGCATTAATTCCACGGTGCTGGTCGGACATGGAATATCCAACGGCAATGCTGTCCGGAAGATGATCCTGATGTCGAAAGAAGTACATGATGCACGACTGGCACCCAGGATCAAGCATTCATTAGAAAAATACGCAGTTAACCAGTAATACCGGCTTATCATCTCAATATTATCCCGTGCTACATGACAAAAATTAGAGCCGCCATCACAGGGATCCAGGGTTGGGTTCCCTCATACATACTTACCAATTGCGAACTAGCCACCATGGTGGACACTTCGGATGAATGGATCATGACAAGGACCGGGATCAGGGAAAGACATATTCTGAAAGGAGAAGGACTTGGAACCTCCGATATGGCTGCTGAAGCAGTAAAACTCCTCCTTGAAAAAACCAATACCCGGCCCGAAGAGATCGATCTTCTGATCTGTGCCACCGTTACGCCCGATATGATGTTCCCGGCCACGGCCAACATTATCTCCGATAAATGTGGTATCAAAAATGCTTTTAGTTTTGATATGAATGCCGCCTGCTCCGGCTTACTGTATGGTTTACGGACAGGCTCCATGTACATTGAAACCGGTTATTGCAAAAAAGTCATCGTGATCGGTGCCGATAAAATGTCATCCATCACCGATTACACCAGCCGGGAAACCTGTGTACTCTTCGGTGACGGTGCCGGTGCAATCCTGCTGGAACCCACCACCGAGGAAGTCGGGATCATGGACTCCATTCTCCTTTCTGATGGTTCAGGAAAGCCCCATCTTCATATGAAAGCCGGCGGATCCATCAAGCCGCCCTCGCACGATACCATCGATGCCCGTGAACATTTTATCTATCAGGAAGGACAATCTGTTTTCAAATTTGCCGTCACCCGTATGGCTGATGTTTCCGCTGAAATCATGGAAAAAAACAACCTGACAGCGGAAGATGTAAGTTACCTTGTTCCTCACCAGGCCAACCTGAGGATCATTGATGCAACGGCCCGCAGGATGGGTGTTGGTAAAGAAAAGGTTATGATCAACATCGAACGCTACGGCAACACAACAGGTGCAACCATCCCGCTTTGCTTGTGGGAATGGGAAAAACAACTGAAAAAGGGAGATAACCTGATCCTCGCTGCTTTCGGCGGAGGATTTACCTGGGGCTCCATCTGGCTGAAGTGGGCTTATAATTCGTAGAACCTTAGAGACCGGGCTGTGTAACTTTTTAGATTGCTGAACGTCAAATTCAAAAATTGAACGCAATGGAACCAAAAAGATTATTCAGATCACGTAAAGATCGCATTATTGGCGGCGTTTGTGGCGGCCTTGGAAACTACCTGAACATGGATCCCGTTATTGTAAGAGTGGTATGGGCAATAGCTTTTTTTGCTTTCGGAGCAGGATTGCTGGCCTATATTGCAGCCTGGATCATTATTCCGGAAGAACCAATGAGCTTCTAGCGATTGATGATTACCTTCCCATGAAGGACTTTTTCACCTGTTGTTACAGCAAAAATCCATAATCCTTTCTTTAAGCTGCTTACATTGGCCCGGCAGGTATTTCCATTGCACTGGATATCTACCTGAACGGTAACCCCCAGCGCATCCATCATCAACAACTTTTCAGAATTTAACCGATCACAGGAAATATTCAGATCGAAATATTCCGTGGCAGGATTGGGATACGCGTTGACCAACACGATATTCTCCATTCCGATACCGGTTGGAAATCCCCAGATTGCTCCTGCATATTCAGGATGATCAATGAAAGGATTGCGGTTGTGCTGGATGCCATATACCGCGTTGTTGCGGGCAACCTCCTTCGCTGATACAGGATCTTCGCTGCTCCACTGCAGCATCATGGCCAGTGCCCAGGGTTTCAGCTGTGAGCCGGTTGTTTCAGCGCTTCCGGGCCATCCTGAATCTTCGGTGTAATACCTTGTTGACATGTAAAAATAACTTCTGGCAAAATCACCCTTGTACGCGTCGATGGGCTCAAACACGGTTCCGCTGTAACCCGCCGTGGTACAGGAACCCAGTTTTGAACCGTTCATGGAAGTCCAGCTGGCATTACCCACTTCACCATAGGGATAATTGTCCCTGCGGTTGTTCACATATCCATCGGTAGGATACAGATGGAACAAATCCGAATACATGGGCATCACCTCTCCGCCAAACCAGCTTTTCGGCCAGCTGTGCTCGCGGTTGAAACAATCACCCTCGCTGTTGTAATTGCCGCATTCGTCCTGGTTGAACTGGAACGAATATGGGGGAGTTGAACCGGGGATATCAGAATACATATCCCACACCGTCTGATCCGGCTTTTTATCGGTTGACTGGAAATAGGTTGGAAGGGAACTGTAAGAAACCGATGTATGACCTTTTATGATGTTGTGCAGTGCCGACTGAAGGGCAGTTCCGGTTTTTCCGGCGGCAGCATCATAATAACCTGCAGGAATCTGGCCGGCTGCTGAAAAAACAAATAAAATCAGGGAAAATAACGCGTAGAAATTTTTTTTCATAAAATTTTTAATGGGCTGCAAAGTTACTAAAAATGAGGATTTGATTTATATTTGTAACAAAGAGAGATAGGTATGAGCCAGGAAATATTCGTGAGTGATGTAATCTTCCAACGTAAGAGCATCAGAAGTTATACCGATGAGCCGGTGTCGAAGCAGGAACTGAAGCATCTGATGAAGGCTGCCATGGCAGCACCAACGGCCAAAAACATGCAACCCTGGTCATTCATAGGACTTACCGACCGTAAACTGATGGATCAGCTGGCAGAAGGACTTCCTTATGCAAAGATGCTGTTTTATGCACCAGCCGCCATCGTCGTGTGCGGGGATCTCTCGAAGGTATTCCCTTCCAGCTCAACCGAATTATGGATACAGGATTGTGCCGCCGCAACCGAGAACATCCTGCTGGCCGCGACATCGGTAGGATTGGGAGCGGTTTGGACCGCGCTGTATCCGTACCCGGATCGCTATTCTCTTGTACAAAACCTGCTTCATGTTCCCCCGGGGAATGTTCCATTCTCACTGGTTCCCGTCGGGCATCCGCGGGATTCAGAACCACCTAAAAACAAATACAAACAGGAAAACATTCACTGGAACAAATGGTGAAAGGCGTCAGGGCGAAGAAACATTATACCATTCCAGTTTTTATTCCTCACGAGGCTTGTCCCTTCAAGTGTATCTTCTGCGATCAGGAAAAGATTACCGGGAAAATGAACATTCCCGGCGGTGAGGAGATCCAGGGAACCATTACCAGGAACCTGTCGACATTTTCACCCGGAGCCGAGGCGGAAGTCGGATTTTTCGGAGGAACCTTCACCGGTCTCTCTCTCTCACGACAAAAGAGTTACCTTGATCTTGTCCTACCCTTTATTGAAGAAGGAAGGATAAGCGGTATCCGGCTTTCCACCAGACCGGATTACATTGACAGGGAAAAGCTTTCGTTTCTGAAACAATATCCGGTCAGGACCATTGAACTGGGCGCCCAGTCTTTTGATGAGGAGGTTCTGAAAAGATCGTTCAGGGGTCATACGGCTTCCGATACGATTAATGCGTCACGGATGATTGTTGAGTATGGATTTTCGCTTGGTTTGCAGATGATGGTAGGTTTGCCGGGCGATTCAGAAGAAAAGGTTCAGAATACTGCCGCGACGATTGTTTCGCTGGGGGCATCGGAAGCCAGGATCTATCCCGTGCTGGTGATCCGGGGAACAGCGCTGGAAAAGATGTACAGAAGCGGAGAATATCAGCCCCTGTCACTGGAGGATGCCGTCAGGTGGACCGCCCCGGCTGTTGAGGAACTCGAAAGGGCAGGGGTAAAGATCATCCGCATTGGGCTTCATTCTTCAGACACCCTCGCGGATCACGGATATGTAGCGGGTCCCGTTCATCCTTCCTTGCGGGAGCTGGTGATGACCGCCATCTGGAAAAAAAGATTTTCACCACTTTTCAATCATGCGGGGGATATCTTGATCAGGGTCAATCCGGCAGATCTTAATAATGCAGTTGGCTATTATGGATGGAACAAAAAGGCGCTTCAATCACATTACAACATGGTGAAATTCTTAGCCGATCCGGAAATTTCACTTAACACCTATCATGCTGATCATCATTGACAGAAATATTCCCGCTGAAGCGAAGGAAAAATTGGTTTCGGAGATCTCGGGAATTTCTGAGCAGGAAATCATATTGCTGGAATTGCAGACTACGGATCTTGTTTATCCTGCTATTTCAGGGCATCCTGATATTTTTTTCTTCAAAACGCAGGATCATCTTATCGTTGCTCCAAACCTGCCACAGGAATATCTGAATATTCTTGATCAGCATAAAATTCCATATCTCACGGGAAACAGGGTTCCCGGCACACGGAAGCATCATTCAACCTATATTCATTACAATGCAGCAGCAGGGGAGCGCCATCTTGTTCACCGGCTTGAATACACTGATCCGGTAATCCTTGAACATTGTCATTTCCTGAAAAAAATCCCTGTAAAGCAGGGTTACTCGGCATGTAACCTGTTATTCCTGAAGGAGGATCATTATATTACTTCCGACGTGGGGATTGACAGGGCTTTGCAGGCACACGGACTTTCGGGTTTGTATGTGGATCCGGAAGGTATTGTTCTTCCGGGATTCAGGAATGGCTTTATCGCGGGAGCCATGGGGGTTTATCATGATCATGTGTTTATAACCGGCAGTCTCAGCCATTTTCCGCAAGGAGAAAAAGTAAGAAATTACCTTAATTTCCTGGGTTATGAAATTCATGAGCTGTATGATGGACCTCTCTTTGATGGAGGAGGGATAATTGTAATGAAAAATGAATCCGCAGCGGCGGATGAAAAATGAAAAGAGAAAGTGAATAATGAAAAGAGAAAGTGAATAATGAAAAGTGATTTCCAACCGTAATCAAATACAACTAATTTTTCACGCAGAAACCTCAGAATTGAAATCACGCGGAATGCGCAAACCTCCGCCATCCTCCGCGTTCTCCGCGAATCCTCAGAGTCCTCTTTGTGAACCCATGTTACAAGTCTGCAAACTGTAACAGGCCATTTGTATTGTTTTTTTTGCTACTTTTGCAGGTTTTTTAACTGATAGCTAACGAGTTTAGATGAAAAAGAAATATCCGGAATACAGGAACCTCGATCTTACAAGAATTGGGAAGGAAGTTCAGTCCTACTGGGAGGAGAATGGCATCTTTGAAAAAAGCCTGGAATTAACGAAGAACAATACTCCCTATGTTTTTTATGAAGGTCCTCCCTCTGCCAATGGCATTCCCGGAATTCACCACGTGATGGCCCGTTCCATCAAGGATATTTTCTGCCGCTACAAAACCATGAAGGGTTTTTACGTTCATCGTAAAGCAGGCTGGGACACCCATGGATTACCGGTTGAAATCGGTGTTGAAAAGAAACTGGGAATCACGAAAGAAGATATCGGAAGAACAATTTCAGTTGAAGATTACAACAGGGAATGCCGTCAGGAAGTCATGAAATACAAGGACCTGTGGGACGAGCTTACCGTGAAAATGGGATATTGGCTCAACCTGGATGATCCTTATATCACTTTTGAAAACAAATACATCGAATCAGTCTGGTATCTTCTTGGCAGATTATATGAGAAAGGACTGATTTACAAGGGATACACCATTCAGCCTTTTTCTCCCGCTGCAGGAACAGGTCTCAGTACGCATGAGCTGAACCAGCCGGGAGCCTACCGCATGGTGAAGGACAATACCGTGGTTGCCCAGTTCAAAATCGTTCGTGATGAATCCTCAGAAAAGATATTCTCTCTTACGGATACGACACCCTACTTTCTTGCCTGGACCACCACGCCCTGGACACTTCCTTCCAATACCGCGCTCGCCGTGGGCAAGGACATTGTTTACGCGGTTGTGAAAACCTATAATCCCTACACTCATCAATTGCAAACGGTCATCCTGGCCGATGTGCTGATGAACCGGTATTTCCCCGAGAAGAATGCCGGTCTGAAAATGGAAGATTATCAGGAGGGAAATAAGAATATTCCATTTAATAAACTGGGAACATTTACGGGTAAGGAACTGGAAGGAATGCGGTATGAACAGCTCATGCCCTACGACCAGCCTGCTGATGGCGATGCCTTCCGGGTGGTGACCGGTGATTTTGTGACTACCGAGGATGGAACGGGTATTGTACATATTGCCCCCAGTTTTGGCGCCGACGACTTCCGGGTTGCTAAGCAAAATGGCATCGGATCTCTGACGATGGTTAACCGTCAGGGTAAATTTATTGACAAAATGGGCGAGTTCGCGGGCAGATATGTGAAGTGGGAATATGATGAACAATTTGATCCGGCCAATGATACCACGGTTGATGTGGATATCATCGTGAAGCTGAAGAAAGAAAACAAGGCCTTTAAAACCGAAAAATACGAGCACTCCTACCCGCATTGCTGGCGGACCGACAAACCGATCCTGTATTATCCGCTGGATTCATGGTTTATCAAAACCACTGCTTACCGCGAACAGATGATCAGCCTGAACAAAGCCATCAACTGGAAGCCGGAATCAACGGGAACGGGACGATTTGGCAACTGGCTGGAAAACCTGCTTGACTGGAACCTTTCGCGTTCGCGTTTCTGGGGAACTCCTCTGCCTATCTGGCGTTCTGAAGACGGTACTTCCGAGAAATTCATTGATTCGGTGGCGAAGCTGAAGGAAGAGATCGAAAAATCCATGAAAGCCGGTTTCATGAATTCAAATCCACTGGAGAAATTTGATCCGGCCGAAACCAGCCAAACCAACTACGAGACGTTTGATCTCCATCGTCCTTTCGTGGATGATATCATCCTGGTTTCTGAGGATGGCAAGAAAATGTTCCGCGAACCCGATCTGATCGATGTATGGTTCGACTCCGGAGCCATGCCCTATGCTCAATATCATTATCCGTTCGAGAAAAGCAAGGAAATTTCCACCTATTTCCCCGCTGATTTTATTGCCGAAGGCGTTGATCAGACGAGAGGCTGGTTTTATACCCTTCACGCCATTGCCGTGATGCTTTTCGATTCAGTTGCTTTCAAAACTTGCGTTTCCAACGGACTGGTTCTTGATAAGGATGGAAACAAGATGTCGAAACGCCTGGGTAACGCGGTTGATCCCTTTGAAACCATTGATAAATATGGTGCCGACGCCACGCGCTGGTACATGATCACCAATGCCCAGCCATGGGACAACCTTAAATTTGATAAAGACGGAATCACGGAAGTACAGCGGAAGTTCTTCGGAACGCTTTACAACACCTACGCTTTCTTCTCACTTTATGCCAATATCGATGGTTTTGCCTATTCGGAGCCCGATATTGCCATGGAGGACCGTCCGGAACTGGACCGCTGGATTCTCTCTGAACTCCATACGCTGATTAAAAATACAGACGAATTCTATGGCGATTACGAACCAACCAAGGCGGGCAGGGCGATATCCGATTTCGTGGATGAGCACCTGAGCAACTGGTATGTAAGACTTTCGCGCCGCAGGTTCTGGAAAGGCGATTATTCCGGAGATAAAATTTCCGCCTACCAGACACTGTACACCTGCCTGGAGACCCTTGCAAGGCTTTCCGCGCCCATCGCGCCTTTCTTCGCAGAGCGACTTTTCCAGGACCTGAACCGTTCCACCGGAAAAGTTTCTGCAGATTCCGTTCATTTATCCGGATTTCCTCTCGCCAATCCACAAATGATCAATAAAGATCTTGAGGAAAGAATGGAGCTGGCACAGAAAATTTCATCCATGGTTCTTTCCTTGCGGAAGAAGACCAATATCCGGGTTCGCCAGCCGCTCAACAAGATTCTCATCCCCTTGAACAGTGATGCTTTAAAAGGCCAGGTGGAGGCGGTGAAGAACCTGATTCTGTCTGAAGTTAACGTGAAGGAACTTGAATACATCACCGACACGAACAAACTGGGTGCGAAAAGGGTTAAGCCTGATTTCAAGAAACTGGGACCGAGATACGGCAAAAAAATGAAGGATATTGCCGCTGCACTGGCCGGGTTCACCCCCGATCAGGTGATGCTTCTGGAAAAGGAAGGAAAGTACGATCTTCAGCTGAATGGAGAAGAAACCCTGATCGAGCTTGGTGACGTGGAGATCATTTCGGAGGAGATTCCGGGATGGCAGGTGGCAAACATGGGAACACTTACCGTGGCGCTTGATACCACCATTACGCCTGATCTGTGGGAAGAAGGACTTGCACGGGAACTGATCAACAGGATTCAGAATCTGCGTAAAGAGAAAAATTTTGATGTTACTGATAAAATCTCGGTTGAACTGCAGCAGCATCCTGAAATTAATTTGGCCGTGCAAAAGAATTTAAATTATATTTGCTCTGAAACTCTGGCTCATACTTTTGATATCGTGGAGGTTCTGATGAATCCGGAAAAAGATTCAATAGAACTGACAGATACCATTTCAACCAGCATCCGTATTCAGCGCATACAATAAAATTATAAACGTTGACATACCGATAAAAGAGATCACTAAAACACCAAACAATGAAAAAAGGAGCAACAGATGCCAAAAAGGCAGAGGAAACAACGGATAAAGTGAAGAACCGTTACTCAGATGAAGAACTGGAAGAGTTTCGCACGATCATCCTCAGCAAGCTGGAGAAGGCACGTAACGACCTGGATCTGCTGACGGAATCCTATACTACCGGAAACGATCACGATACCAATGATACTTCGCCGACATTCAAGGTGCTGGAGGAAGGCTACCAGGTTTTCTCGAAAGAAGAAAACAGCAAATTTGCGGCACGCCAGTCAAAATTTATCAAGGCACTGGAGAATGCACTGGTCCGTATTGAAAATAAATCCTATGGTATTTGCCGTGCTACGGGGAAACTCATTCCCAAAGATAGATTGAGAATCGTTCCCCATGCCACTCTGAGCATTGAAGCCAAGAGACAACAGCAGGTGCCTGTTATTCCCCAGGTAAAACCCGCGATCACCAAGCCGGATAATTATTAATTTTTTACCGCGGGCTTTTGAAAAAGGCATTTATTATTGTTCTGATCATCCTCTTTGTCGATCAGTTTGTCAAAATCTGGATCAAAACCCACCTGTATCTGGGAGAAGAGATCCACATCGCCGGCAACTGGTTTATCATTCATTTTACGGAAAATGAGGGAATGGCCTTCGGGTTGCAGCTTGGCGGGGCCTTCGGGAAATTATTCCTGAGCCTTTTCCGGATAGTGGCCGTGATACTGATGACCTACTGGCTCTTCACGCTGACCCGCAGAAAAGTTCATACGGGACTGATCGTCAGTATCGCGCTGATCATTGCCGGTGCAATGGGAAATATTCTCGACAGCGCGTTCTATGGACTTTTATTCAGCGAGAGTTCCTATATGCAGGTTTCCACCTTACAGCTGCACCAGGGTGGGTATGCACCTTTTTTGTACGGTAAAGTTGTTGATATGCTGTATTTTCCAGTGGTGGATACGCATTTTCCCAGCTGGTTCCCCATCTGGGGCGGTCAGGAATTTCAGTTTTTCAGACCGGTTTTCAACATTGCAGATTCTTCCATCACGATCGGCGTTTTCATGCTGATCCTCTTTCAGAAGAAGTTCTTCAAAAAATAAGTAAACCTGAAGTTTATTTTACCCGGATAGATCTGCCGATCCGCAATCTCGTTCCGGGTTTTATTTTGTTGATGGCGCAGAGTTCCTTCACGCTGGTGCGGTATTTCTTTGCAATCCTTCCGATGGTGTCACCTGACCTGATCGTGTGATACACGGCAGCAGTGTTGAAATTGGAGGGATAGAATACCGAACGGGTAATGGGGAAGGTGTTTGCTATCAGAGATTTGTTTTCAAGATCAATCATCTTGAGCGGATCCATGGGAACATCCTTATAACGTACCTCGAAATGCAGATGCGGGGATCGGCTCCGGCCTGTTGAACCGCCCAGACCAACCAGGTCTCCTGATTTAATAACCTGGTTCACCGAAACTTTTAGTGCTGATAAATGGGCATAATAGGTTTCAAGCCCGTTATAATGACGTATGATGACCAAATTCCCGAAACCGCCCCTGTTGTACTTTGCATACCGGACCACCCCGTCGAATGCGGCTTTTACCGTGTCACCCTTGCTCAGGTGAATGTCAAGGCCCTTGTGCGTGTACATGAATCCCCTGAAGAGATGACCATATACCGGCAGTGTGAATTTCCTGCCATTACAGGTGAGAACGATCGCGGTATCCTTTACTGAATCTTTTTTTATCATCCCGCGGAAACCGAAAACCTGGTCATTCAGCCATCCTTCGTTGAAAACACCCGTGCTGTCATCTTCCTGCGACATCATCACCGGCTCGTCCTGAAGGTACTCCCATGAATTATTTTTATACAAAACAACCGGTCCTTTTTCCGTGATAACGGTGTCAATGATGGCTGCCTTGTTCTTCTGACTGTATCCGTTTGCTAACAGAGTGAGCAAAAATAAAACCAGGAGGATATGTTTCATGCTCGTTGGTATATAAAAAAAGTAATATGTACAACTACAAACATAATGATTTTATTTTTAAAATGAGTAAAAAAACTACCCGATATTTCAAATTTAGAATTGATCCAAATTTTTTTCAGCATTTTTGGGCGTCACAAAAATTCAAAAAATTGCGATACTTCTTTTATCTTTGCTGAAAATATCCAAATTCACAAATGGAAAAGAAAAGCGGTAAAATAGCCCAGATAATCGGGCCGGTAGTAGATGTCTCCTTCTCTGGGGAAGGGCTATTACCCAATATTTTCGATGCTCTTGAAGTCATCAACAATGAAGGTCATTCCATCATCCTGGAATGCCAGTATGATATTGGAGAAAATACGGTCAGGACCATTGCCATGGACTCCACCGACGGTTTACGCCGCGGAATGGATGTAAAGGATCTTGGCAAGCCTATTTCAATGCCCACGGGAGATGAGATCCGGGGAAGGCTTTTCAACGTTATCGGGGATGCCATCGATGGTCTTGGAAAAATTGAATCAACCACCTCTTATCCTATTCACCGGGATGCTCCCAAATTCGAAAACCTGTCAACACAGAAAGAGGTCCTTTTCACCGGTATAAAAGTCATTGATCTGATCGAGCCTTATGCAAAAGGCGGAAAAATAGGTCTTTTCGGTGGTGCAGGTGTTGGGAAGACGGTTATCATCATGGAACTGATCAACAACATCGCGAAGAAATATTCAGGATTGTCGGTTTTCGGTGGCGTGGGTGAAAGAACTCGTGAAGGCAATGACCTTCTCAGGGAAATGATCGAATCAGGCGTTATACGTTACGGGAAAGAGTTTCTTGAAGATATGGAAAAAGGCGGATGGGATCTTTCCAAGGTGAAACGCGAAGAACTACTCGAATCGCAGGCTACGTTGGTCTTCGGACAGATGAACGAACCTCCCGGAGCCCGTGCCAGGGTTGCCCTTTCGGGTCTTACACTGGCAGAATATTTCCGTGATGGGGATGAGAAATCTGGCGGACGTGATATTTTGTTTTTCATTGATAATATTTTCCGCTTCTCACAGGCAGGGTCTGAGGTATCCGCCCTTCTGGGCCGAATGCCCTCGGCAGTAGGTTACCAGCCTACACTCGCCACGGAAATGGGAATCATGCAGGAAAGGATTACCTCGACAAAACGAGGATCTATTACCTCTGTACAAGCCGTATACGTTCCTGCCGACGACCTGACCGACCCGGCACCTGCCACAACTTTTGCGCATCTGGATGCAACAACGGTACTGAGCCGTAAGATCTCCGAGCTGGGCATTTACCCGGCCGTGGATCCGCTGGATTCAACTTCCCGTATTCTTTCACCGGATGTAGTGGGCGAAGAACATTACCGCACCGCACAGGACGTGAAAATGATCCTCCAGCGCTATAAAGAGCTTCAGGACATTATCGCCATTCTGGGTATGGATGAGCTTTCCGACGAGGACAAGCTTATTGTTCACCGTGCAAGACGCGTTCAGCGCTTCCTGTCGCAGCCTTTCCACGTGGCCACGCAGTTTACCGGGATCCCCGGCGTGTTTGTCAACATTGAAGATACGATCAAGGGCTTTAACATGATCCTCAACGGTGAAGTGGATGAATATCCGGAGTCTGCCTTCAACCTTGTCGGAACCATCGAGGAAGCCATTGAAAAAGGCAAACGAATTCTTGCTGAAAACAAATAACGATGAAGCTTACCATCATAACACCTGATACTACCCTTTTCACCGGTGATAACATCCACCTGGTGCAGCTGCCCGGCTATGACGGCTCATTTGAAGTAATGAATCATCATGCTGCTCTGATCTCAGTCCTGAAGCAGGGAAAGATAAAAGTGGTTGTGAAGAATGAAGAACCAATGTTTTTCGAGGTAAATGGAGGCGTAATCGAGGTGCTGGATAATCAGGTGCTGATTCTGGCAGAATAAAGTGAAAAATTAAGAATGAAAAGTTAAAAGAGAAAATGAATCCGCCTTTGGCGGATGAAGTATGAGAATTAAAAATTTTCTTTGATCCTGCGAAATATGAGGGTGTCCCAAAAGGACACCTTCTTTTTTTATTGCTTGTTTTTGCCTCAGGCCGGCGGGCCTCGTCACCGCGACGCAGTTGCGCCCAGCGCTGTAGACCGCACCCTTCCCCTGAACAAT
>JBLNAN010000085.1:0-3520 GCA_050259355.1 Syntrophothermus sp.
AAATGGTGAAATGCCTGACCAACGATCTGGAAGTGCCTTCAGATGTCGATTTCGTAATCGAAGGATATATTGACCCTTCCGAGGAACTCGTGCTGGAAGGACCGTTCGGTGATCATACTGGTTTTTATTCTCTTGCTGATTTCTATCCCAGATTTCATGTAACCTGCATCACGCACAGGAAAGATGCGGTTTACCCGGCTACTATCGTTGGAATCCCGCCCATGGAAGACGGATGGATCGGCAAAGCAACCGAACGCATCTTCCTTAATCCTATTAAAACGACCGCCGTTCCCGAATTGCTGGATATGGTGATGCCCGGGGAAGGTGTATTTCATAATATTGCCATCGCCAAAATAAAAAGCACCTATCCGGGTCATGCCCTGAAGGTGATGAATGCCTTATGGGGAGCCGGACAAATGATGTTCAACAAGATCCTGATCGTGACAGGAGAGGAAGTGGACATTCATGATTACCGGCAGGTGATGGATGCGGTTCTTCAGCGGGTTGATCTTGCCACAGATCTACATTTTTCTACGGGACCGCTCGATGTACTGGATCATTCAGGAAGAAAATTCGCTTTTGGTTCGAAAATGGGAATTGATGCCACGGGTGATATCCTCCCGGAAATCCCTGATCCTCTTGTCCTCAAAAATGATTTGCTGCAAAGATTTCCTGAAATACGCTCTGTGAATGATGAATTCATTCAACGTTGCCGGGGTGTATTGATCTTATCCATTGAAAAGACAGAAAAAGACCAGGTGAAAAAAATTGCAAACCAATTGCTGGAGCAGGGTTTAATAAGAAATGTTTCCTGGTTGGTGGTAACCGATTCTCCTCTTGATCTGTCGGTACTGAATCTGGTTACCTGGATAGCAGCCGGGAATATCGATCCCCAGCGGGATTGTTATTTGAATGGCAAAACCCTGGTGCTGGATGCGACCCGAAAAAGTTCCGTTCTGGATGATTTTTCCCGCGACTGGCCAAATGTGCTGGTGATGGATGATGACACCATTCACCTGGTGGATCAGAAATGGAACACCCTTGGCCTCGGTAGTTTTATTGCTTCTCCCTCCCTCGCATTGAGAGGCATGGCATTGCATAACAAAGCCATCTTTTAGCGCCTTATTCTGGATATTTTTTTTAATTTTACTTAAATTTGCATAAAATACAGTCTTCGGATGAGATTTATTTTTACGTTTTTTCTCCTTCTTCTGATGCTGCTGCTGCCTTTTTTTGTATTGGGACAAAGTGCAGCGGTTTCCGGGAAAATCACCGACGAGCAGACGGGTGATCCGGTTCCCTTTGTTAATATCGGTGTGTCCGGACAGCATATTGGTACGTATACGGATGCAAATGGTAAATTCCTTCTTGAGACCGGTAATGGTGACTTCACCCTGATCATTTCCTGTGTTGGATATGAAAAACTTGAGAAACCGGTAAGTGTAAACGGAAAAACCGTTCTCAACCTTGAACTGAAAAGTACTTCCAACGAGCTGAACACGGTGGTGGTTTCAGCTTCCAAATATGAACAGAAAATACAGGAATCCATATCTTCCATTGAGGTTATGAAATCATCCTCGATTGAAATAGCCAACCTTCCGTCGGTCGATAAAGCCGTTGACCGTCTTCCCGGCGTGGCCATTGTCAATAACGAGCCCCAGATCCGGGGCGGAAGCGGTTTCAGTTCGGGATTAGGTTCAAGGGTGATGGTAATGGTTGACGAGATTCCGTTATTGAGAGGTGATGCCGGAAGACCTGTCTGGACGATGTTGCCCATTGATGATGTTGAACAGATCGAAGTGGTAAAAGGCGCCTCATCGGTGGTGTATGGATCTTCTGCAATCAATGGAGTTATCAATGTCAGAACTTCCTGGCCCGGCGAGAAGGCCGAAACCAGAATCAATTCTTTCGCCGGCATGTACAGCAAGCCGGAAAGAAGATATACCACCCCATGGACGGGCATGAATCCCATGACCGCGGGAATTTCCATTTACCATTCTCAACAATTCGATAATAAGGACATTTGCGCGGGTGCCAGCTATTTTACCGATCAGAGCTATATCGGCGGAGTTCCGGAATCCAAAGCGGCGGATACCCTTTTCAATGACGGGCAATACGATAAAAGGATCAAGTTCTATATCAACACCAGGGTGAGATCCAGAAAGATAAATGGTTTAACGTATGGACTGAACGGCAACTTTCTATATTCCGAAAGTGCCCAGACTTTCTTCTGGTTCGACGCTGATACCAATATTTACAGGTCTTTTCCCGGCTCGCTTTCCTTGTTTAAGGAAACAACTTTTTATGTAGATCCTTATGTGAAATATTTTGCCGATAACGGCGATGCCCATATCTTTCGCAACAGGGTTTATTATTCCAATTCCAATGCAGCGCTCAACCAGTCGTCCAGTTCGGTTACCGTTTTTGATGAATACCAGTACAGTCACAAGTTCAGGAACATGGGTGATCTCATGCTGATGGCAGGCGTGGCGAATACCTACGTGTATTCTTACGGACAGGTTTTTTCAGGAATACTTGGAAATGACGGAACCACTAATAATAAGGGTGTTTACGGAACGTTTGTTTCGGAAAATCTTGCAGGCTACCTGCAACTGGAAAAGAAATTCTTCAACCGGCTCAATGTTCTGGCAGGGGCAAGGTATGAGTATTTTGAACTGAACGGATATACCGATAGTCGTCCGATTTTCCGGTTTGGAGTAAACCTGCAGGCCGGCAAAGGCACTTTTATCAGGGCATCGGTGGGTCAGGGTTTCCGTTTTCCGGGAATTGGTGAAAGATATATTACCACAACCTCCGGCAACTTTGGTTTCTATCCCAATCCTGAACTGAAATCAGAGTCCAGCGTTTCATATGAACTGGGAGTTAAACAGCTTTTCAAATTTTCAAAAGTTTCCGGAATCTTTGATGTTGCCGGTTTTTACACTGATTACAATAATTACGTTGAATTCAATTTTGGTTACTGGGGAAGAGATACCATAGCCACAAGAAATCTGGGTTTTAAATTCTTCAATACGGGTCCTGCCCGTATTTACGGTATAGACATGACACTGAATCTTCAGTTGGATCTGACGAAGCGATTGAAAATCGGGGCCATGGCAGGCTATACCTATTCCATTCCCCAGGCAAAAGATCCCAATTACGCATATTATACTTACACCAATATCGGCCGTCAGATCACATATCTCAATTCATCCTCCGATGCAACTAACAATATCCTGAAATACAGGGTTCAGGAATTACTGAAAGCGGATGTCCAGGTGAACTATGGTCGTGTTTTCGTTGGATTAGGCGGAAGATTCTATGGATTTATGCAGAACATCGACAAGTTTTTTTATGAAGTTCTTGACGGACAGATGTTTGGCGTCAAAACAGGTATAAAAAAGTACAGGGAAGAGCATAATACCGGTACCATGATCGTGGATTTCAGGACCGGTATCACGGTACGGAATTTCAAATTATCGCTTATTGTAAACAATCTGATGAATAAGGAGTTTTCGCT
>JBLNAN010000086.1:0-2539 GCA_050259355.1 Syntrophothermus sp.
AAGAATCAAGAATCAAGAATCAAGAATCAAGAATCAAGAATCTGAATCATAAATCCTATATCATATATCGTGAATCGAAGAGGTTTCGAGCGGATTCGAACCGCTGTAGAAGGTTTTGCAGACCTCTGCCTAGCCACTCGGCCACGAAACCATGTTTTAAACGGGAATGCAAAGATATAAATATTTTTAGTAAGTCAAAATACAACTCACCTGACGGATCTTGCCCCCCAGGGGAGGATTGAGTTTTGCTATTTTCACGGTCGCTGTTGTTACTTCGGGAAAAGTATCCTTAATCCGGCCCAGTATCCTGGAGGCGACATTTTCAAGAAGATTGGACTTGATCTCCATCTGTTGCTTTACCAGTTTGAAAAGCGCCTGGTAATTCACGGTATCATGGAGATCATCAGATTTTTCTGCTTTCGCGGTATCCACCTCTACTTCCAGATCTACCATGAATTTTGTCCCGATGATCTTTTCCTCGCGGAAACATCCGTGATAAGCAAAAAACTCCATTCCTTCCAAAATAATTTTACCCATCTTGTGCAGTTTTCAAACGCCGAAATTATCAATTTCCGTTGAAATGAAAAGGCCTTTCTTAAAAATCGTAATTTTGCAGATCGTGACGTATCAGAATTATCATCAGAATTGATTCAGAAGGAATACTATGGAAGAAGAAAAAACGATAAAACCACTGAATTTTATTGAAGAGATCATCAACGAGGATCTGAAAAATGGTGTTTACACGAAGGTGCATACACGTTTTCCCCCTGAACCTAATGGCTACCTGCACATTGGCCATGCAAAATCCATCTGCCTGAATTTTGGTCTTGGAAAAAAATATGAGGGGCTGACCAATCTGCGGTTTGACGATACCAATCCCGTGAAGGAAGATACCGAGTATGTTGATTCCATTATGGAAGATGTGAAATGGCTGGGTTTTGACTGGGAGGACCGTTTATTCTATGCTTCAGATTATTTTCAACAGTTGTATGACATGGCTGTTGTTCTGATAAAAAAAGGAAAAGCCTACGTTTGTGACATGACCGCCGAGGAGATCAGTGAAAACCGGGGTACACCAACAAGACCGGGTAAGGAAAGTCCGGACCGAAACCGTTCGGTGGAGGAAAATCTTGATCTTTTCGAACGGATGAGAAATGGTGAATTTCCCGATGGATCAAGGGTGCTGAGAGCAAAAATTGATATGGCTTCCCCCAACATGCACATGCGCGATCCCGTGCTGTACCGCATTCTGCATGCCTATCATCATCGTACGGGCAACGCGTGGTGCATCTATCCCATGTATGATTTTGCCCATGGACAATCTGATTCCATCGAAGGCATCACCCATTCGATCTGCACGCTCGAGTTTGAGGTTCACCGGCCCCTGTATGACTGGTTCATCAGGGAAATCGGGTTATATGCTCCCCGTCAGGTAGAATTTGCCAGGCTCAACCTCAGCTATACCGTGATGAGCAAGAGAAAGCTTCTCGAACTCGTGAAAGAAAATTACGTGAATGGATGGGATGATCCGCGAATGCCCACCATCAGCGGTCTGCGTCGACGCGGTTTTACACCTGAATCCATCAGGGCCTTTGCAGAAACCATCGGTGTTGCCAAGCGTGATAACATGATTGACGTTGGTTTACTGGAATTTTGTATCAGGGAAGACCTGAACAAGCGGGCAAACCGGGCAATGTGCGTCCTTAATCCCGTAAAGCTCAGCATTGATAATTTTCCGGAGGATCTGGTGGAGGAAATGGAAGCAGTTAACAACCCCGAAGATCACGAAGGAGGAACCCGGAAAGTGCCTTTTTCTAAAGAAATTCTCATTGAACGTGAGGATTTCATGGAAGATCCGCCCAATAAATTCTTCCGTCTGGCCCCGGGCCGCGAAGTGAGATTGCGCTCAGCTTATATCATCAAATGTGAATCAGTCGTAAAAGATGCTTCCGGCCAGATCACCGAAATTCATTGTACCTACGACCCCAATACCCGTAGCGGAATGCCCGACAGCAACCGCAAGGTAAAAGGAACCCTGCACTGGGTTTCAAAACGGCATGCAGTTCCCGTTGAGATCAGGCTGTACGACCGCCTGTTCACAGTCGAAAATCCGGATGTCATTGAAGAAGGAAAAACCTACAAGGATTACCTTAATCCTGATTCACTGAAAATTATAACAGGTTACGCCGAACCTGCACTGAAAAATGCCGGCGTTAATACCAAATATCAGTTTGAAAGAATTGGTTATTTCAATGTTGATAAAGATTCTGCGGAAGGTAAACCTGTCTTTAACAGGGTGGTAACGCTTAAGGATTCCTGGACCAAAAAATGAAAGGAAAAATTTGCAGATAAATAAGAAACTACTATCTTTGCACCCGCATTGTCCGATGGTGTAATTGGCAACACGTCTGACTCTGGATCAGAAGAGTCCAGGTTCGACCCCTGGTAGGTCAACAAGTCGAAATATGAAACCACCTGCATTAAAGCAAGTGGTTTTTTGTTTTAGTGATATTTAAGTTTATTATTTGGCATTTTTTTA
>JBLNAN010000087.1:0-4638 GCA_050259355.1 Syntrophothermus sp.
CTGGATGAGGTTTGCGAGGAGTTTGGTTAGTCGGCAGTCGGCAGTCGGCGGAAAATATAATGATCTGCTGGTCTTCAAAAAGGCATTTGAAGTTGCAAAGAAATCCAGTTTTTGACTAAAAAATTTCCTTCTTCGGAACTTTTCAGTTTGACATCTCAAATAAGAAGATCCTCACGATCCGTATGTTCTAATTACTGCAGAAGGATATAGAAAACGAAATTATCCGGCACATTTTAAAAGTAAAATCACTGATGCAGATATGGAAAATACTGAAACCCAGGTGTGGCTGGATTTCTCAATCGAATATAAATACATCGATCAAAAACAGTATGAGAAGCTCAAGTTACAATCCGAAGAAATAGGCCGACTGCTCAATTTTATGTTTTCCCATTTATGTTTTCCCACCCTGAAAAATTTTCTTAATCAAAACCGACTGCCAACTGCCGACTGAAGACTGCTGACTGCCCACTGAGGTCTGAGGACTGCCGACTGGGGACTGAGGACTGAGGACTGCCGACTACCGACTGCCGACAGAGGACTAAAAAGGCAGATCGTCTTCCGGGCCTGAAATGTCGTCAGAGGCAGGAATGGATGAGGATTTTGCGGGACCTTTTGCTTCGCTGCCGGTGATTTTCCAGGCTTTTGCATCGGTATACCACCGGTCATTGTATTCCCGGCTTTCCACATCAAAAAATACGGTGACCAAATCTCCCGGACCGGCACTGAGCTGGTCAACTTTATCGCCCCACAGTGAAAAACAAATCTTGCGCTGAATCTGGCCTTCCGTTTCCAGTATGAATTCCTGTTTTTTCCATGTGCCGTTTTTGCCCTGGCCCGATTGCAACGGCAGGATCTTGTGTATTTTTCCCTGGATTTCCATGTATCAATATTTGCTGCAAAGATAAGGAATAGTCAATAACCCGCGGGATGCTTCAGGTGAAATCCTGTTGCCACCTGGTATTGTTTTGCCACCGAAACGAGGGTTCCTTCCCCGAAAAGCTGTCCGATGAAAACAATGCTGGTAGGGGTGGTGGGATTGAGGAAGCCATTGGGCAACACCATGCAGGGATTTCCGGTGAGGTTGGTGGCCAGAAGATTATCACCTGCCAGAGATGGAGCAATGCAAACATCCACCTGCTTCATCATTTTGTTCCATTCACGGATCAGCAGGTATCTCAGCCTGCTTGCCCTGATATAATCCGTGGCCGGGATGAAATGTGCCGCCCTGAAAAGATTCGGCCACCGGTCCTTATTCTGCTGGACCATCAGATCATCCTTATCAGAAAATGTAAGCTCATCAAAGGCAGCCGCCGCTTCAGCCATTAAAATGATGGACATATCCATATAGGGAAAGGCCGGCATTTCAAAAGGAACCAGCTGCGCCCCCATTTTCTTCAGCTGTACCAGGGCCGCCTCGTTGAAAGGCTTGTTAAGACTGGTGTCCCGGTCAAATTCCCCGGGAAAGTATCCGATCTTTAAACCCTGCATTTTAACCTCTTTATAATCAAAAGCAATATCATAAACAGTTTGGTCTATCCCGTCGGGACCATAGATATAGTTGAAAACGATGGCACAATCCTCCGCGGTTTTGCAAAGCGGACCGATCTTATCCATCGACCAGCTCAGGGCCATGGCACCCTGCCAGCTCACCCTTCCATAGGTTGGCCGTAACCCCGTCACCCCGCAAACCGTGGAAGGCGAAACAATGGAGCCCCAGGTTTCAGATCCGATGGCAAAAGGTACCAGCCCGGCGGCAACTGCAGCGGCGGGACCCGCGGAACTACCGCTGGATCCCTTGCTCGTATCCCAGGGGTTACGGGTCTTTCCGCCAAACCATACATCATCCATGGCAAGTTCTCCGAGAGAGAGCTTGGCAATCATCACCGCGCCTGCTTCCCGTAGTTTCTTCACTACAGAGGCATCTTCATTTATCAATTGATCTTTATAAGGTGGCGTTCCATAAGTGGTAGGATAATTCTTAGTGGAGAACATGTCTTTGATGCCGTAGGGAATGCCATGCAGGTATCCGCGGTCTTTTCCAGCTGCAAGTTCACGGTCGGCTCTTTTTGCATCCTCCATGGCGGAGACTTCTGTATAGGTAATCACGCAATGCAGTACCGGGGCGGATTTTTTCAGTCGCTCGATGAAAAACCGGGTAAGATTCTCAGAGGTTATTCTTTTTTGGTGAATGAGCGCCGAGAGCTGGCCCACGCTGTACCATGCCAGCTGATCGATATCACCCGGCAAAACCGTGGCTTCATATCCTGATAAAATGAAAGATTGCTTGCCCGGCTGAAAATGTTCGCCTTGCGGGATGGGATTAAATTCGAATGCCGGCGGAACATTATTGGAAAGAAAGATTTTTCGCATGTTCAGATAATTCGAACGCTGATCATTCAGTGCCGGGAGCATGCTGTCTGTTTCTGCAGTCGTGAAATTCATTCCGATCAGACGTTGGCCATGGCTGACGTCTTCTCCGGAAATCTTCTCCATCTGTACACCAATGAATGCACCGGTTATCAGGCAGATAAAAATCAACGCGGGAAGTAAAAGTTTGCTTTTCATGATTAATCATTTAAAAAAGTATCCGGAAAGGATTTCCGGTCATTCTGCCCCGGAAAACCAGATAACTCATTGATTTGAACATTTAAAAGTAAAGAATTAGCTTCAAAATCCCTTCTTTTTCATGATAAAAAAATCAGGAACTATCAAAACATCACCAACCTATCGTAAATAAAGGGCTTTTCCCCAATTTTAAAATTTAGAATATTTTTAAATAAAATACGTAACTATCACAGAATTAATTACTTTCCGTGACATCGTAAAAGGTCTATATCTATATGCGTAAATAATTGAGACAACCAAGTCTTTTTCCCCTGTCTTCTTGACATGATTACCTGGATTTCCAGCAATTGTACGTGCAGCACACGCGTAAATATACTTAAGGAAATCTTTCTGAGCCGCAACCAGATCAAGAAATGAAGTCAGAAACCTTAAAAATTTCAAGATGGGAAAAAGTAATCTCAAGATCAGGGCAGCGATCATTTTTACAATTTTTATCTTATTCGCTCAACAATCAGTTTTTTCCATAGGTGCTAGCGCAACAGCCTCACCTTCAACGATTCAGCAAGGTCAAACATCTCAATTAAACTGCAGCGGCTCAGGCGGCTCAGGAACTTATTATTATTCATGGAGTTCGGTTGCACCGGGATTTTACTCTACGATGTCAAATCCTATTGTAGCTCCCAATGTTACAACCACGTATACCTGCCAGGTATTTAACGGGGGAAGCTATACTTATGCGAGTGTCACCGTTTTTGTCACCGCGGGAACTGGATTAACAGCTACCGCAACAGCCACTCCCGGAAGCATCACGGCAGGACAAAACACGCAACTCGATTGCAATCCTGCCGGGGGATCAGGTAATTATACGTATTCATGGACGTCATCTCCCGCGGGTTTTACCTCAACACAGAAAACCCCAACCGCCAGTCCGACGGTTAATACAACTTATACCTGCACGGTTACCAGCGGAACGGCTACTGCAACGGCCACAGCATCGGTTACCGTAACGCCGTTGTTGACGGCAACAACCTCTGCAACTCCTTCAGCGATCACTGCCGGACAGTCATCCCAGCTGGATTGCTCTGCCACCGGCGGAAATGGTACCTATACCTACGCATGGACTTCAAATCCTGCAGGATTCACATCAACACAAAAGAATCCCACAGTTTCTCCCACTGTAAATACTACTTACAGCTGTGCTGTTACGAGCGGTCAGCAAACTGTGAACTCAAGCGTATCAGTAGCGGTAAGCTCCAATCCGAACCTTACGGCTTCCGCAACTGCAGCTCCCGGAAATGTTAATCCGGGACAGTCTTCGGCCCTCAATTGCAACCCTGCCGGCGGCAACGGATCTTTTTCCTACTCATGGATTTCAGTCCCTGCCGGATTCAATTCCACACAAAAATCACCGGTCGTTACCCCGGCTGTTACTACCACTTACATGTGTACGGTGACCAGCGGTACCCAGACCACCACCGCCAGCACGGCAGTAACGGTGACAACACTACCCGCGCTGAGTGCAAATGCCACGGCAACTCCTTCAGACATCACCGCAGGACAAAGTTCTACACTTAACTGCACACCAACCGGTGGCAGCGGTACCTATTCCTATTCCTGGACATCCAATCCGGCCGGTTTTACCTCCACGCAGAAATCGCCCGTTGTTACTCCTTCTGCAACAACTATCTATACCTGCACGGTTACTTCAGGAACCCAGACGACAACCGCAACAGCAACGGTAAGGGTTGCAACCATACCCTCACTGATCGTAACCACCGGTGCAACCCCCGCAAGTATCACGGCCGGACAATCTTCCCAGCTATCCTGTACTTCAACAGGTGGCACCGGGACCTACACGTATACCTGGACCTCTGTTCCCGCAGGTTTTACCTCTGCCCAGCAGAACCCAGTGGTAAATCCCCCTGTTACAACAACCTATACCTGTTCAGTCACCTCGGGAACACAAACCAGTGCCAGCAGTGTAACGGTTACCGTGGGAACGGTCAATCCGCCGCTTACGGTTACTGCTTCTGCATCGCCCATTACCATTCGGAGCGGGCAATCTTCTCAGCT
>JBLNAN010000088.1:0-4062 GCA_050259355.1 Syntrophothermus sp.
CCTATTGATCATGAAGTTCTTCCTGATCACCGGGATATTATGGTTCAGCACTTTCATAGCTTGTGGCCAGGCTGCCCAGCCGGTGAAGGTGATGACTTTTAATATCCGCTATGACAATCCCGGTGACAGCATCTATTCGTGGAAAGAAAGGAAAGAAAAGGTTTTCCGGATGTTGAGGCTGGAAAAGCTTGCCCTTATCGGGATGCAGGAAGTGCTTAAAAACCAGGCAGAAGATCTGCTGACTACCTTTCCACAATACAAAATGACGGGTGTGGGCCGGGATGACGGCAGGGAAAAAGGTGAGTATGCTCCCATTTTTTACGACACTGTTTTATTCAAAAAGGTTGATGGATCCACATTCTGGCTTTCTCAAACGCCCACCCTTCCCGGCAGCCGGTCGTGGAATTCAGCCTGTACGAGGATCGTTACATGGGCGAAATTCCAGCAGAAAAACGGACGCGACTTTTATTTTTTCAACACCCACTTCGACCACATGAGTTCCTGGGCAAGGGAAGAAAGCGCCAGGATGGTGATCCGCGCCATTGACAGCATTGTCAGGGGTTCACTGGTCATTCTTACCGGTGATTTCAACGAGACCGACACCAGCAAAATGTACCGCATCCTGACTACAAAACTGGCAAAAGCCGCTTCATTTATAAAAATTCCGTCAGATGATTCTGATCCGGAATATACTTTTATTGGCTTTCCCTTCCATCCTGAAAAAGGGAATGAAATTGATTTTGTTTTTGTAAACAAAGATGCTGATGCTGTTGTACATTATTACCATTCCGTGAATTATAACGAGAATGGTTTGTTTCCATCCGATCATTTGCCCGTGGTTACAGGTATTCAATTCTGATAATTTCTTTATATGAAACATATACTACCGTTTCTGGCTGTTTTCCTGATGATGTCTTGCCTTGATGCGCAGGAGATCACTTTCCCTACTTCCTATGTCGATCCATTTATTGGAACCGGTGGCCATGGACACACCTATCCCGGCGCTACCGTGCCCTTCGGCATGGTACAACTGAGTCCGGATACAAGGCTCGAGGGTTGGGACGGCTGTTCGGGCTATCATGCTTCCGACACCATTGTTTATGGATTTAGTCACACTCATCTCAGCGGAACCGGATGTTCTGATTATGGCGACATCCTTTTTATACCCGTGACCGGCAAAGTTCAATGGGACAATAAGGATTATGCCTCCTCCTTTCGTCATGATAAAGAAAAGGCAGAGCCTGGTTTTTACGAGGTATATCTTGAAAAATACGGGATTGATGCAGAACTCACGGCGACCAAACGTTGCGGCATGCACCGGTATTCGTTTCCCGCCTCGGATGAGGCCGGGATCTTGCTTGATCTTGTTCACCGCGATAAAGTGCTGGAATCTTCACTAAAAATCATCTCCGCTACAGAAATAGAGGGAATGCGGGTCTCGAAGGATTGGGCCCAAAAGCAGATTGTTTATTTTGTCGCAAGATTTTCAAAACCTTTTGACTCGTATATTCTGAATAACGGGACTTCTTCATCTGAAGTAAACGGAACCAATATCAAAGCCAGGTTTAATTTCAAGACCTTAAAAAACAGCAAAATCATCGTGAAGGTCGGCATTTCTGCCGTGAGTGCCGAAGGAGCCAGGAAAAACCTGGATGCCGAGATTCCCGGCTGGGATTTCGAGATAGTGAAGGATCACGCCAGACAGGACTGGGATAAAGAATTGGGTAAAATTGAAATAAAAGGCGGTTCGGATGACCAGAAAAAAATCTTTTACACCGCGTTGTATCATGCCCTATCGGTTCCGAATCTTTACATGGATGCCGATGGACGTTACCGGGGAAGGGATCTGAAGATTCACCAGGCTTCTGGTTTTAATTACTACACGGTATTTTCCCTTTGGGATACCTTCAGGGCCGCGCATCCTTTATATACGCTCATTGATCAGAAAAGGACGAATGATTTTATCAATACATTTCTGATGCAGTATGAACAGGGCGGATTGCTCCCTGTTTGGGAACTCAGCGCGAATGAAACCTATTGCATGATCGGTTATCATTCCGTTCCGGTCATTGCAGATGCCTGGATGAAAGGCATCCGGAATTACGACGGAAAAAAGGCATTGATTGCCATGAAAGCCAGTGCGGAAAAAAATCACCTGGGGCTTAAATATTATAAAACCCTTGGATTTATTCCCGCTGATAAAGAATCGGAATCTGTTTCCAAAACGCTTGAATATGCCTATGATGACTGGTGTATCGCCCAGGTAGCAAAATCAGAAGGAAATTCGGCTGATTACATCAATTACCTTCACAGAGGGCAGTACTACAAAAATTTGCTGGATCCTTCCACCGGTTTTATGAGAGGCAGAATGAACAACCAGTGGTTCTCCCCTTTTGATCCTTCTGAAGTGAATTTCAATTATACCGAGGCGAACTCCTGGCAATACAGCTTTTTTGTTCCGCAGGATATTTCAGGTATGATGCGGTTTTCCGGAGGAAAAGACAAGTTTGAACAAAAACTGGATCAGCTATTTTCAGCCAGTACCCAGACTACCGGGCGGCAACAGGCCGATATTACCGGACTGATCGGTCAATATGCTCACGGCAACGAGCCGAGTCATCACATGGCGTATCTGTATGATTATGCCGGAATGCCGTGGAAGACACAGGAACTCGTTCACAAGATCTGCAATGAAATGTATACTACCGGGAAAGACGGTCTGTGTGGCAATGAAGATTGTGGACAGATGTCGGCATGGTACATTTTCAGTGCGCTCGGTTTTTATCCGGTCACGCCGGCATCGGGTATTTATGCCATTGGCACGCCGGTCTTTCCTGAAGCGATCATCCATCTTGAAAACGGAAAAGATTTCGTCATTACAGCAAATCCTTCAGCCAAAAATTCCTTTTACATCCAGTCTGCAAAACTCAATGGTACGGATTATTCCAAAAGTTATCTTTCTCATACCGATATTATGAAAGGCGGTGAACTGACCTTTACCATGGGTGAGAAGCCAAATACTTCCTGGGGAAGTGCGGAGGGGAATTACCCGGTTTCCGCGATCATTGATCACCTGATCACCCCGGCACCAGCTTTTACAACCGGTCACAAGACTTTCAGGGATAGCACCACGGTTACAATGGAAGATATCCTTCCCGATGCCGTGATTCATTATACCACCAATGGTAGCCTGCCCACGCTGAACTCCCCTGTTTACACATCACCCGTTGTTATTCACAAAACCAGTGATGTAAGAGCAATTGCCGTTTGCAAGAGAATGACCGCCAGTCATGCGGTCAGAGCAAAGTTCATCCGGCTTGACCAGAATTTTTCGATCAAACATTCAACTTCATGGTCGCCACAATACAGTGCCGGCGGAGAAAATGCCCTTGCAGATCTGATCCGGGGAACGGAAGATTTCCGTACCGGAACCTGGCAGGGTTTTGAAGGCGTTAATATTGATGCCGTGCTCGATCTGGGCAAAGCAAGAAACATCAGCAGCCTGTCTGTTGGCTTGTTGCAGGACCAGGCTTCATGGATTTTCATGCCGGAAAAAGTAGAATTTTATCTTTCTGCCGATGGCAAGAAGTATGAAAAAGCCGGAACAGTCATGAATGACGTTTCACCTCATCACGAAGGTCCGGTTATCAAGAACTTCACGCTCAAGGTCAGCAAAAATAACATCCGTTATGTCAGGGTCGTCGCGGTAAACCAGGGAACCTGTCCGGCCTGGCACGTCGGTGCCGGAAACAAATCATGGATCTTTGCCGATGAGATTACCGTGCAATAATGAGTAAGCTACGCTCTGACCTGATCCTGCTTCTGGCTGCCATCATCTGGGGATTTGCATTTGTCGCCCAGCGGATCGGGATGGAATTTCTGGGACCTTTCAGTTTCAATGGCATCCGCTTCACATTAGGTATCCTCGTTTTGTTGCCTTTCCTTTTTTTCAGAAGACAACCTGCAGCGAAATATGACCCGGCCGGGAAGAAAATACGGATCATCGGGAGCCTGATGGCCGGTCTTTTCCTTTTCGGCGGAGTAGCACTTCAGCAGCTGGGT
>JBLNAN010000089.1:0-8159 GCA_050259355.1 Syntrophothermus sp.
TCTGTATGGAGAGACGGCTATTACATGGGCGACAATAACAGTTCTGCCAATGATATTTATGTTTTCCAGAGGGAAGTGATGCTCACCGGCGGACCCAGTCCCAAATCCGTGGGCTTTAACAATGCCTGGAGACCTTCTTCTGTCGACGGCTTCATGTGTGTTCCACCGATTGATAACGATGGTCCGTTTGCACCGACAGGTACCCCCGGACTGTATATAGCGTTCAACGATGATGCCTTTGGAGGCGGTACCGATCAGCTCTGGATCTATGAGCTCGCGGTTGACTGGACGACAACCACAAATTCCACGTTTAACCGGGTACAGCAACTGGAAGTTCCGGCCTTTGACGCAAATTTCGGTAACAACTGGAACAACATCACCCAGAAAGGAACCAGTCAGAAAGTGGATGGTATTCCCCAGGTAATCATGAATGTACCGCAATACCGGAATTTCGGAACCTATCAGACCATTGTTTGTTGCCATACCGTTGACGTGGACGCAACCAATCATGCAGGTATCCGCTGGTATGAACTCAGGAGAAGCGGTACAAATCCCTGGACTTTGCGCCAGAGCGGAACCTATGCACCGGATGCTCTTAACCGCTGGATGGGTTGTATCATGCTGAATAATTTCAGCAACCTGGCATTGGCTTACTCCGTTTCCAGCACCGACGAATATCCCGGTATCCGTTTCTGCGGACAGTCTGCCGCTGCTTACAGTAGTGCGTCGGGCGTAATGGATATCATGGAAGATACCATTCACGTTGGAACCAACTCGCAAACCAGTGCAAATCGCTGGGGCGACTATGCTCAGGTTTCTGTTGATCCTTCCGATGACAAAACCTTCTGGTTTACTACCGAATACATCGGCAGCGGCGGAAGCAGGAAGACCAAAATTGCTTCTTTCGTATTCCAGTCCAGACCCATTGCCACTACCGAAGCTGCCACCTATGTCACGGGAAGCACGGCAACCATCAATGGTATCGTTAATCCGCAGGGACTTGAAACCACGTATTATTTCAAATATGGCCCGAACGGATTTTCATTGAATGACTCTACGCCTGCCCAGATTGTTGGTTCGGGTACCGACACGGTTCATGTTTCTTTCCCGCTCAGCGGCCTGCTCATCAACAAAAAATATTATTACCAGATCTTTGCCTATTCTCTGGCAGGAACCGTGAGCGGTGCAAAATTAAACTTCACCACGCTGAACGAACCGGCTTTCCTCACGGTAACACCGCCTGTTCAGAATGTGGCGCTTGCTTCCGGCAGTACCGGTTACCAGGTTTCTTCAAATACCACCTGGACCGTTGGAAATTCTGCTTCCTGGAGCACGCTGGATACCACTGCCGGTGCAGGAGTTGATTCCATTCATGCAACGTTTGAAGAAAATACAACCCCCTATTCAAGGATCGACACGCTTACTTTTATTTCCAGTGCCGGTTCACAGCCGGCACTCCTGGTACAGGCCGGAATACCTGCAATTCTGCTAATCACGCCGCCGGTTCAAAATGTAAATGTCAATTCAGGAACCACAGACTTCGCGGTTACGTCGAACGTTACCTGGACGGCCAGTTCTGACGCACCCTGGTGTACCGTTACGCCCTCGGGAAACGGCGATGGAACCATTACCGCTACCTTCGGAGAAAATACGGTTGTTGGAACCCGTACCGCCACGATAACGGTTGTGGGTACCGGAGCGGGAGCTCAAACGGTTACTGTTGTCCAGGACGGCATTGCCGCCATTCTGTCGGTTACGCCGCTTACGCAAAATGTTCCCGCCGAAGCCGGATCTACCACCTTTAATGTTACTTCCAACACGACCTGGACCGTTGCAAGCGATGCACCCTGGTGTACCGCAACCGCAGGAGGTACCGGTAACGGAACCATCAACGCGGATTATCTCCTGAATACCACCACCGATCCAAGAGTGGCAAACCTTCAGGTTATTGCCGCCGGAGTGGCTGCGGTTCAGCTTACCGTAAACCAGGCAAGGCCTGCAAATGGAATTGATGAACATGCAACCCCGGATTTCAATATCTACCCGAATCCTTCTACCGGTTCAGTTACCTTTATCCCTGGTTTGAATGATTACAACGAAATTGAGATCACGATACATGATGTCAATGGAAAGAAAGTCTATACACAGACTTACAACGACCGTAACATCCACAATTTGGATTTATCTGCGCTGGCCAGCGGTGCCTACCAGGTTACGGTGAAATCAAAAGAACGGGTGACCACCACAAAACTGGTGATACTATAAGGTCGGGTCGAGACCTGACTTTTCGGGTCGTGACCAGTTAAGGTCTGGTTATGACCTTGAGGTCGGGTCGTGACAAAAAAAACTGGGCTGTCTCTAACGGGGCAGCTCTTTTTTTGTATCTTTATATTGAAGGCTTTCAGGTATAATTAAAGCCAGGAACTTCCTCAAAGAAATTCCTGACTTCAATTATAAAGGGGCGGGAAGTTTGTAACTGTACAAACCCGGAGGATCTTCAAGGAAGGCAAAAGGGGAATAGCATAAGAGATCCTGCGTTCGATTTTTATCTTCAATTTCATTTCCAAATAAAATTTGGTTTTTACTTATTCATTCGTAGAACACAAAAATAGAGGGATAAAAAAGTCTGTACAAGAGAGGAACAACCTGATCTTATTATGCTTTATTTTGATATTGTCTTCGTTTAATTTTTTATTCCCTACGTAATTCTACGTATTTTAACAACGTATTTTTTCCCGGCTTAAAAATCTGTTTTTGTGAAGGATACTGTATCACAGCAGGTTGTAACCGACCTAAATTTTTTATTAAATTATTTTTAAAGATTTTAAATTATTAATTAAGTTTGTATTCGGATGAAATGTGAATCAAATTTTATTATATGCGGAATACCACCAAAATTATTATCGTAGAAGATCATGCAATTTTCAGGGAAGGTTTAAAACGCGTTATTGATAAAATGAGTGGCGTTTCACTTGTTGGCGAGGCCGAAAACGGGGAAATCTTTTTGAACCTTCTGAAGACTGTCAAGCCCGACCTGGTACTGATGGATATCAAAATGCCGGTCATGGATGGTGTGGAAGCAACGGAGAGGGCCCTGAAAATCTTTCCCGACCTGAAGATACTTGTACTTTCCATGTTTGGTGACGAAGAATACCTGTATTCAATGGTTCTGAAAGGCATTTCGGGGTTCGTCCTGAAAACCATTCACATGAATGACCTGGAAAAAGCCATCAAACTGGTTGCAGAGGGACAACAATATTTCTCAAACGAGCTCAATGGCCTGATGGTTAAAAAAATCCGGCAGTTCTCGTCCAGCGAAATACCCACCTTTACCGCAAAAGAAACAGAAGTACTTCATCTGCTTTGCAAGGGACATTATACCGAAGAAATTGCAAACGAACTGTGTATCAGCAAAAGAACGGTGGAAGGATACAGGGCAAGATTGCTTGAAAAAACAGGGACTTCCAATACACTCAACCTCGTTCTTTACGCGCTTAAGAACAAACTGGTTCCGCTTCAGGAGATCGGAACCAATGAACAGTAGTAATTTACTTTTCGGATTTATTCTTTTTCTGGCTGCCTATATTCTTTATTTCAGAAATGTCCTTGAAAATGGTTGCAAACTGACCATATCCGGGTGAATAACAAAAAATTTCAAAATATTTTTTTAATTCGTGCGAGTAATTTTCAAACTTCACGGCCTTTCCTGTCAGCGCGACCTCACCATAGATTTTGATGAAGTCTTTTTCGATTTTTGGAAGAATCTCCCTGATCTTTTTTCCCAGTATGATTTCCTTTTTTAATCCGGTGATTTCTTCAAAAGCGGGATTGACATCCAAAAATTTATAATCACAGGGGTTGCCATCTTCATCCAGAATGATCTCGTGAACAGCAAAACCTTCTTCAATTACGCTGAATAAAGTTTTATACGACCGCTCGCTCTCCTCAAGGATCTCCCTGTTCCTTACTTTATCCGATATGTCATTATAGGTGATGGCCACACCGTAACCCTTGAGCGGGATGGGTGCCGCAGTCACATTGATCCATCTGGTATCACCCTTTTCATTTACCAGGCCCATTTCCTGGTTGGTAATAACCTTATTGTTTTTCAATGCCACCACACTTGCAAATTCCTCGCTGGGTAAAATTGATCCATCGGGTTTAACAATGGTCCAGCTTTTATCTGCAATATTTCCCAGGATTACTTCACCGCTGTCCATTTCAAGGATTTCCCGGGCCTTGCTGTTTACTTCAAGGATCTTTCCATCCTTATCGGAAATGGTTATTCCGAGAGGAAAAGAGTCAAACAACACCTGGTATTTAGTGAGGTTAACTTTAATTTCATTTTCTTCCATGCGTTGCCGGGTGATATCATGAAACAAGGAGGCAACGGTATTTCTGTCCATCCGGTGCGCTAATATGGAATAATAGTGATCGGTAAACGCATTGAATGCTTCGAATTTTTCCGGAACGCCAGTCCGGGCCACCTGATCATTCTTTTCGATGAAGATTTTTTCAAGACCGGGGATAACTTCTGTAGCAAATTTTCCCTCGACATTAACCGTGATGCCCGTGTTGAGATACCACGCCGGATTTACTCTTATATATTTAAGGTCAATCGCTTCTCCCTTTTTATTATAAATTACTTCCACCATCTGGAAGGCTTCTTCCATTGTTTCAAAAAGTAATCTGAAGCGTTTTTCATTGATTTCAAGATCCTCTCGGATTCTGGTCTCTTCTGAAATGTCCTTCAGCACCACCACCACCTGATGATCTTTTAATTTATAGGTGTAGGTAAAATAAAGCCTGTTGGTGGACCGGTTATGATTAACGAAAATTTTTGGTGTTCCTGTTTTAACAACTTCACCAAAGGTTTCCAGCCATACCTCTTCCACGTCGGGAATGAGGGTTTTTACGTTCATACCCACCACGTCCTGCTGAAGACCGGTTTGCTCGTACCATGCCGGATTCACGGAAAGATATACCCAGTCGACGGGTTTTTCATCATCATCAAAGATCATTTCAATAACCTGCACGCCCTCGGTCATGGCATCAAACAGACGGCTGTAGAGTTCCTGGCTCTCTCTTGCCTTTTCCTGGGCACTTTCAATCCGCTGATAAAAATCCATTTTTTCGCTCTGATCATAAAAGATGACGGCGAAGTTGTCGTCAAAAGTATGATAGGCAAATACGGAATAAGTTTTATCGGTATCAGTATTATAGCTTTCAAAATGCTCCGGTGTCCCTGTTTTTACAATTCGTCCGTAAGTTTCAAGCCATACTGGCTCCAGTTTGGGGAAAACCTCTGATGCTTTTTTCCCTATGATCTGATCAACGTCAAGACCTGTTTGACTTCCGAATGCTTCATTTACGACTATGAATTCAAAATCAACTGCTCTTCCGTTATCGTCAAATATAAGTTTCGACTGGTGGAAGCCCTCTTGTATAGAGCTGAACAACGACCGGAAATGTTCTTCTTTCTGCCGGATGACTTCCTGGGCAAGTTTTTTTTCTGTAACATCCAGCATCAGGCCATCCATCACCAGTTCCTGACCTACCAGGGCAGGCGAGGAGATTCCCTCGAACCATTTTATATCATTGTTAAGGGTCAGAATCCTGCCTTCAAAGTTCCAGGGTGTATGATTGCTTATGGCATGTCCGATAGAAGAAATAAAATTGGCCCGGTCGTCCGGATGAATATGATTGGTGAATTCCCATTCATTGGTGATCTCTTCAAATGGAAGATCAAAGAGGTCACCGGCATGAGGACTCAGGTAGGTAAATTTGTTGGATCCGTCGCGTTGCACCTTTAACTGGAACACCATACCGGGAATATTCTGAACGATTTCCCGGTATTTTCTTTCGCTTTCCTTCAGCGCCTCAACGGCCCTCCGGCGAGCCACGATTTCCTTGGTCAGTTTCCGGTTGTTTGCCTGCAGTTCAGCTGTTCTTTCCTGGACCAGTTCTTCGAGATTATCCTTGAGATGATTCAGCTCGCTGGTTCTTTCCTGCACCATTTTTTCAAGGTCAACCGAGTACTGCCTGATTGTTTCCTCGTACTCCCTTTGTTCTGTTACATCATTCACCATTGACATAACCGAGATCATCTGACCGAATTCGTCCACCAAAACGGAATTGTACCAGATACAATAAATAATCCGGCCATTTTTGGTAACATTACGGTTACCGGAAACAACCATTCTTTCCTTACCACTGCCCAGCCTGTTCATGGTTGTTTCGACAATGGGAATATCCTCGGGGAAGATCATATTCAGGTTTTGAATAGGTTTTCCCAACGTTTCTTTTGCCTTCCAGCCAAACATCTGCTCAGCCCGTTTCGACCACCGGGTAACGATAAATTCATTATCCCATTCCACCAGGGCAAGGGGCGAGTTTTCATAATGAAACCGCAACCGCTGATCCCTGATAAGCGTTTTCCGGTTCTGGCGGTCTGACTCTACAAGCTCTGAAATATCATTTACAACAATCAGGAAGAAATCTTCACCGTCCAGACGTATCCTTTTGAGGGAAAAAATGACGGGAATTTTTTTTCTTCTCGCATCGACGACCCTTGCCGGGATATCATTGATACTTTCTTTTTTATTCAGTTCCTGGATCCAGTTTTTCCAGTCGGGCTTGCTATCCAGATCGAAAATAACCGACCATGGCTTTCCCTCCAATTCCGTATAAGAAAAGCCCGTTAGATTTTCAAATTCCTTATTCCAGGCGTAAATTACTTTATTGCAGGCTTTTAATAAACAAACCGGCTGTGGAATGAGTTCAATAAAATCGTTGAAATAGTTAACCTGAAGTTCTTTATTCATTATTTTTTATTCAGTATATTTTTTGGGGCAGCGCCACAAAAGTAGGTTTCACCTATTGGATGTACAAGGGTAAAAATACCTGATATATTACGAACATTTACCTATATATACCAGTATTAATTTTATTGGTATTTTTACAGTCCCACACCACAAAATAACCTAACCATGAGAAAAGTAACGCTCTGTTTGTTCCTTCTCGGAATTATTTTACTGACCTCCTGTGCACAGCGCGAGGTCGTAGATGCCTGTCTCAAGGGTCATACCTACGGTTTCTTCGGCGGTTTCTGGCACGGTTTGATCGCCCCGTTTGACCTGATCGGGATGCTCTTCAGGGACAACATTACGGTTTTTGCCCAGAACAACAATGGTTTCTGGTATTCATTCGGATTCATCCTGGGCAGCGGGGGATGGGGATTCATGGGTGCAAAAGGCTCTTCAAGGAGGAAGCACTGATTTGACCTTTACCGCAGAGCTATTATCATGGTACCGGGTTCATCACAGGGATCTTCCCTGGAGGCATACCCGGGATCCTTACCTGATCTGGATATCAGAGGTCATATTTCAGCAAACCCGGATCCGCCAGGGGCTGGAATATTATAACCGGTTTACCGGTCGCTTTCCGGATGTAAACACGCTCGCGGGTGCCTCCGAAGAGGAAGTGCTGAAACTCTGGCAGGGACTGGGATATTATACAAGGGCGCGAAATCTTCATGCTTCTGCAATTTATATTGCCAGAGAACGGGGAGGCAGATTTCCTGACAGTTATAAAGAAATTTTGAAATTGAAAGGCGTTGGCGACTATACCGCCGCTGCAATTGCTTCCATTGCTTTCAGAATACCGGAGCCGGTGGTGGATGGCAACGTGATGCGTTTTGTTTCGCGGTATGCCGGAATTACGGCAGCCGTTGATTCCCCCGAAGGAAAACAAGCAATCCGCCATTTTGCGGCACAAAGAATTGATCGGGAGGACCCGGGCACTTACAACCAGGCCATGATGGAGTTTGGCGCACTGCATTGCCGGCAGAAAAACCCGCTTTGTAATCATTGTCCTTTTGTACGGGAATGTTTCGCGTTCAGACAGGGTAAAATTTCAGATCTTCCGCTGAAGAAAAAGAAAGCAAGTCTGAAAGACCGGTATTTCCACTATTTTGTGATCGGGGATGGCGAGATGTTTTGGCTGAATAAAAGGACAGGAAAGGACATCTGGAAAAATTTGTACGAGTTTCCGCTCATCGAAACGGCTTCACCTGTTTCCCCTGAGGAAATATTACTTTCTGATGCCTGGAAAAATTTATCCGGAGACGGGATTTTTGAGAATACCGGCAGGATCAGTAA